>CAKTWY010000121.1 GCA_934630445.1 uncultured Eubacteriales bacterium | reverse complement strand
GTCGTGCAGTGCGACAAGCGCAAACTCGACCAGGCGAGCATCACTGGCGCGCATCAGGGCATCATCGCTTACGCGGCCGCAGTCGCCTACCGCTCGATGGCGGATATGCTCGCGCTCGCACATGAGCGCGGCGAGGCGCCGCTTCTTGTTTTGTGCGATGGAATCACCGATCCGCACAATCTCGGCGCGATCATCCGCAGCGCCGAGGTCGCCGGCGCGCACGGCGTTCTGATCCCAAAACGCCGCAGCGCAGGGCTGAACGCGGCGTGCGCCAAAGCGGCTGCCGGCGCGCTCGAGCATCTGCCCGTCGGGCGCGTGACGAACCTTGCAGCCGCAGTCGATGAGCTGAAGGAGAGCGGCGTCTGGGTCTTCGGGGCGGACGCAGGCGGAGATATGGCGATCTATGACGCGCCGTTTGACGGCCCGACCGCGATCGTGATCGGGTCGGAAGGAGAAGGCATTTCTCGCCTTGTGAGAGAGAAATGCGACCATATCATCAGTATCCCCATGCGTGGACATATCAATTCACTGAACGCGTCAGCCGCTGCGGCCGTGATCTTATTTGAAGCGGTGCGCAGGCGTATGGCCTGAAAACGACCCGTAAGGGTTGGCTTCGGACCGGGCGGCGTGACAGTTAAACGGAGGAGAGCATGCTGCGTCAGCAGGATGAAAAAGAGCATATCGTGCAGGCGCCGGCAGAGGAGGAGTACACCTTCTCCGTAGAGGAGATCATCGCTGAGTTTCGCGACATGCCGCAGGAGGGAGCGGCCTGCGTGCCGCCGCATGCGGAAAAGGCGGAAGCGCCGCGGCAGACAGCGGGCGACTCCGCCGCTGCGCCGCGCGTACCCAAGGGAGCGGTGCGCATTGCGCAGGCGGATGAGGACGACGAGGACGACGAGCCGACCGTGGATCTGACCGGGCAGATTGCCGATGAGCCGGACGCGTCGGAGATGCCTGCGCGCGCTGCAATGCGGCGCATCCCGCCCCTTCCGCCGCAGGAAGAGGACGAGGAAATATACCAGGACGACGATCTGGATTATGAGGCGCCAAGCGGGCCGCGGCAAAATCCGTTTGCGGCTTTGGGTGCATTTCTGCGCAGGGTGCTGACTCCTGCAGATAAGCCGAAGCACCATCGGGCGTACGACTTTGACGAGGAGGAGTACTATGCCCTGCCGGCAGCGGCAATGTCGACTGCGCGCAAAGCGCGCTCTTACGGTGCGCGTGCGGCGCTGACCCTGCCGTTTTTACTTATTGCAGCGTATATGACGTTCGGTCCGACGTATGCGCTGCCGCTGCCGTTTGGCTTTTCGTACCTTTCGGCGCCGTTTCTTTATACGTTTGTGCTCATTCTGTGTCAGACGTTGTGTATGCTTCTGGCTTCGGATATCCTGGCAGCCGGGCTTTTCCGCTTTCTGACATTTGCCCCGACGATGGACAGCGTCGTGCTCGTTTCATCGGCGGCGTCGCTGGCGCATGCGGTGTCCATTATTGCGCATCCGGAATGGGGCGGATACCTGCCGTTTTGCGCGGTGAGCTGTGCAACGCTCTTTTTCGCCCTTCTGGGCAGGAGCCTGCGCATGTCGTCCAAACGGCGCTCCTACAAAGCTGCGAGCGCTTCCACTTCGCCGATGGGCGTGCGCTTTGAGCCGCTTGCCGGGCGCAAAAAGCGTTTTTACAAAACGCAGGGCGATGATGTCGAGCTCTTTCTGCAGCGCATGAGCGGACTGGATACGATGGAGCGCGCATCGCTGCTTTATGCGCCGCTGGCCATCACAGGGATGTTTGTTTTTGCCGCGCTCGCGTCCTTTGGCCGCGGAACGCCCCATACGTTTTTGTGGTCGCTTGCGGGTATTGCATCCGCCGCGGCGCCGTTTGGCATGATGCTCGCGGCCGCGATGCCGGCCAATGCGGTGGCAAAGCGCCTTTTCACCATGGGCGGCGCAGTGGCGGGGTTTGCCGGTGCGCGTGAGCTTTCGCGCTGCAGTGAAGCGGTGGTTACGGATGAAGACGTTTTTCCTGCCGGCGCGGCGCAGATCCATGGGCTGAAGGTGATCGGTAACTTCAGTTTTGAGCGCGTGCTTGCGTATGCGGCGGGGGCGATCCGCCTGTCCGGGTCGGCGCTCGACCGCGTGTTTGCCGAGCTTTTGCAGAACCAGTACATCAAGCCCGTCGGTGTGTCGGAGCTGAAGCATTACGAGGCCGGCGGCGTGGCTGCTGTGATCGACGGGAACAACGTGCTTGTCGGAACGCTGCATTTCCTTCTGCGTATGGGCGTGACAGTCCGGGAGGGGCTTAAATTAAAAAGCGGCGTGTTTGTCGCCATAAACGGCGCGCTTGCCGGCGTATTCGCTTTGAAATATCAGGCATCCCCGGCTGTTTTGGGGGCGTTTCACGTCTTAAAGCGTGCAAAGGTGACGAGCGTGCTTGCCTCGCGCGATTTTAACGTCACTTCGATTATGGTCGAGCAGAAGTACGGGCTGAAGAACATGAGCGTCGAGTACCCGGACCTTGCCGAGCGCCTTGCGATGGCGGAGGGGGAGGCGCCGCTTTCAGAGGCGGCAGCGGCGGTCCTCTCGCGCGACGGAATGCCGGCCCTCGCCGACTGCATCGCAGGCGGGCGGCGTATGTACCGGGCCGCGCGCAGAAATACGGCGATCAGCATCTGCGCGTCAGTGCTGGGGATGCTTCTGATGTTTTTCCTGACGTATATCGGCAGCGCCGCGGCAGCGACGCCGCACAATGTCTTCGCCTACTGCGCGCTGTGGCTGATCCCGGTGCTCCTCACGAGCTTCGGCGCGGCGCGGTACTGACGCGTGTGCGCATGCGGGGCGCTGTGGAGGAAAAAGAAAGTTTTTCTTGCATTTTGCGTGCGGTTATTATATAATCGCCTTACTGTACAAGTTACAAATAAAAACAGTCAGAGCCCTATAAACGCCCTGCTTTACGGGGCGGAGCAAAGAATGTTTTGACCGTTCCCCGGCGCCGTTCAGGCAGGGGAATCACAAGCCATACGGACAGCTGGGTCAAATGCCGATTGGCAACTTTCGTTGCCTTATTGATTGAGCGAAAGCTCTAATTTTATAAGTTGGTTACTTAATAACCCGTGTGCGTGCTGCACATCACACTTGTGAAACAATCAATAAGAGTAGTAAAAGTAGTTCTTGCTATATAGACTCTGATTTACGCAGTTCTGAAAAATGCGAATGTAAATTCAATTTTTAATATGGAACAGAGTAAAGATGATTGAAGCCCAAGTGGACCGGCGCGCCGTGTCCACCTGGGCTTTTTGCTGTGCCCAAATTTTATCAGATGGTGCCCGAATGATTGACTGCAGGAGCGTGGTGCGCGATGGAGAACAAATTAAAGCTTTATGGGTTCAACAACCTGACAAAGTCGCTGAGTTTTAATATTTACGATGTATGCTACGCCAAGAGCGAGCGCGAGCAGAAGGATTATATCGCCTACATCGATGAACAGTATAATTCCGAACGCCTGACGAATATCCTCACGCACGTGACGCAGATGATCGGCGCCCACGTTCTGAGCATTTCCAAGCAGGACTATGACCCGCAGGGGGCGAGCGTGACGTTCCTCATCGCTGAGGAACAGATGCTCTCCGCGCGCAGCCCGGGCCGCACCGCTGACGGGGAGTGCGTCGTCGCGCATCTTGACAAAAGCCATGTCACCGTGCACACGTATCCCGAATACCATCCGGATACGTCGATCGCCACGTTCCGTGTTGATATCGACGTGGCCACCTGCGGGGAGATCACGCCCCTTTCCACGCTCGACTATCTGATCGGCAGCTTTGATTCGGATATCATCACCATGGACTACCGCGTCAGGGGCTTTACACGCGATGTGAGCGGGAAAAAGGTCTTCCTCGACCACGATATCACGTCCATCCAGGATTATATCGACGACAGGACGCTCCTGCGCTACGACGCGATCGACATCAATGTCTATCAGTCGAACATTTTCCACACGAAGATGCTGGTCAAAGAGATCGACCTGCAGAATTATCTGTTCAATACCGACATCTATGAACTGCCGCCGAAGACGCGCCTGCAGATCTCCAACAGCCTCCGGCGTGAGATGATCGAGATCTTCAGCGGCACAAACGTCTTTTAACGCAGGCAGAAAATACGATTTGGGATAAATGAGGCAAAAAAATGGCGAAGCTGATTCAGGACAGGGCGCCCATTATGGAGGCGCTTGAGCGCTTTAAGATGATGCGCGTCGTACCCTTCGACGTGCCGGGCCACAAGCGGGGGAAGGGCAGCCGCGAGCTGACGGAATTTCTCGGGGAAAAGTGCATGACGGTCGACGTCAACTCCATGAAGCCGCTCGACAATCTCTGCCATCCGGTGAGCGTTATCCGCGAGGCGGAGGAGCTGGCCGCCGACGCGTTCGGCGCGGCAAACGCGTTTTTTATGGTCAACGGCACGACTTCCGCTGTGCAGAGCATGGTGCTCACTGCGTGCAAAAAGGGCGATAAGATCATTCTGCCGCGCAACGTGCACCGCAGCGTAATCAACGCGCTCATCCTCTGCGGCGCGGTGCCGGTGTATATTAACCCCCAGACAGATCAGCGCCTGGGCATCGCGCTTGGCATGGCGCTCGAGGATGTGCGCCGCGCCATCAAGGAAAATCCCGACGCGGTGGCGGTGCTTGTGAACAATCCGACGTATTACGGCGTGTGCTCGAATCTCCTGGAGATCACGCGCCTTGCCCATGCGCACGGGATGCGCATGCTCGTCGACGAGGCGCACGGCACGCATTTCTATTTTGGGGAGAACATGCCCCTCTCCGCCATGGCGGCGGGTGCGGATATGGCGTCCGTCTCGATGCACAAATCGGGCGGGTCGCTCACGCAGAGCTCCTTTCTCCTCACCGGCCCGGGCGTGAACGCGGGCTACGCGCGCCAGGTGATCAACCTCACGCAGACGACGAGCGGGTCGTATCTGCTCCTTTCCAGCCTTGACATTTCGCGCAAAAACCTCGCCATGCACGGGCGGGAGATATTCCGCCGTGTCTGCAATATGGCGCGCTACGCGCGGGAGGAGATCAACGCCATCGGCGACTATTACGCCTATGGGAGGGAGCTTGTCAACGGCGACACGGTCTTTGATTTTGACGAGACGAAGCTCTCCGTCAATACCTTTGAGCTGGGCCTGGCGGGGATCGAGGTGTACGACATCCTGCGCGATGAGTACGACATTCAGGTCGAGTTCGGCGATATCGGCAATATCCTCGCCTATATTTCGGTCGGCGACCGCGTGCAGGAGCTTGAACGGCTCGTCAGCGCCCTTTCCGAGATCCGCCGCAGATATAAAAAGGATAAGGCGGGCATGCTGCGCCATGAATACATCAATCCCCGCGTCGTTCGCACGCCGCAGGAGGCGTTTTACGCGGAAAAGGAATCGCTGCCGCTCAGGCAGAGCGCCGGCCGGGTGTGCAGCGAGTTTGTCATGTGCTATCCGCCGGGCATCCCCATCCTTGCCCCGGGCGAGGAGATCACGGAGGAGATCCTTGAATATATTGCCTACGCCAAGGCGAAGGGCTGCTTTATGACCGGGCCCGAGGATATGGACATTGAGCGCCTGAACGTTATGAAAGGAGCGTGATGCGCTATGGAATTGTGGTTCACCGAGCGGCATACGCCAAACGTCAAATTTTCCATCAAGGTCGACCGGCAGCTCTACTCCGGGCAGAGCGAGTTCCAGCGTATTGATATTTTCGATTCCAAGGAGTTCGGACGGTTTTTGACGCTCGACGGATATATGATGCTGACGGAAAAGGACGAGTTTATTTACCACGAGATGATCGTGCACGTGCCCATGGCAGTGCATCCCAAGGCCAGGCGCGTGCTCGTCATCGGTGCGGGCGACGGCGGCGTCATCCGGGAGCTGACGCGCTACCAGAGCGTGGAGCATATCGACCTGGTGGAGATCGACGAGCTTGTCGTCGAGGTCTGCAAAAAATATCTGCCGAAAACCGCCTGTGCGATGGGAGACGCGCGCATTCAGTTTCATTTTCAGGACGGGCTGAAATTCATCCGCCGCTGTGAGAATGAATACGACCTCATCATCGTCGACTCGACCGATCCTTTCGGTCCGGGCGAGGGGCTGTTCACCAAAGAGTTTTACGGCAACTGCTTCAAGGCGCTCAAAGACGACGGCGTCATGGTCAACCAGCATGAAAGCCCCTTTTATCATGACGACGCGGTAGCGATGCAGCGCGCGCACAAGCGCATTGTCGAGTCCTTTCCCATCAGCCGTGTCTATCAGGCGCACATCCCGACGTATCCGTCCGGGCACTGGCTTTTCGGCTTTGCGTCCAAGCGCTATCATCCGACGAAGGATTTCAGCCCCGTGCGCTGGAACGCGCTGGGGCTGAAGACGAGCTATTACAACACGCAGCTGCATGCCGGGGCGTTTGCGCTGCCAAATTATGTGGAGGAGCTGCTGCGCGATGTGGAGTAAAAATGTTGAGACGTTTCTGGGCTGCGACGCGTCGTTCGACGAAGCGGACATCGTGCTGTTCGGCGCGCCGTTCGACTCGACCACGTCCTACCGGCCGGGCACGCGCTTTGCCAGCCGCACCATGCGCGCGGAGTCGTACGGGCTTGAAACGTACAGCCCTTATCAGGACCGCGATCTGGCGGACTGCCGCGTGTTCGACGCGGGCGATCTGGAGCTCTGCTTCGGCAACACGGCGCTCGCGCTCGGCGCGATCGAAGCGCGCGAGGAGGCGATCCTTGCGGCAGGCAAGCTGCCTGTGATGATCGGCGGCGAGCACCTCGTCACGCTGGGTGCCCTGCGCGCCGCAGTGCGGAAATATCCGCGCCTTCACATCATCCACTTTGACGCGCATGCGGACCTGCGCGACGATTACCTCGGCGCGAAGCTTTCGCACGCCACGGTCCTTCGCCGCGCGTGGGAGCTTGTCGGCGACGGGAGGATCCATCAGTTCGGCATCCGTTCTGGCGACCGGGAGGAGTTTTTGTGGGGAAGCGCGCATGTCTGCACGCATAAATTCGATTTTTCCGGCCTTGAAGAGACACTTTCGGCGATTGGAGACGCTCCGGTCTACTTCACGCTCGATCTCGACGTGCTCGACCCGTCCGTTTTCCCGGGAACGGGAACGCCAGAGGCCGGCGGCGTGCAGTTTACACAGCTCCTTTCGGCCGTGCTGAAGGCTGCGCAAAGCCATGTGGTCGCGTGCGATATCAACGAGCTTGCGCCCAATTACGACCAGAGCGGCGCGTCGACTGCAACGGCGCTCAAAGTCCTGCGTGAGCTGCTGCTCGCGCTCAAGCCTGCCTGAAATGCGCCGCGGCGCGTGTCGATTTGGACGACTTTGCGCGGGCGTGAATCGTGCAAATCGGCACTCAATGATTGTCTGAAGGCAGGACATGCGCCTGACTTCAGACAC
>CAKTWY010000120.1 GCA_934630445.1 uncultured Eubacteriales bacterium | reverse complement strand
CCCTGAAACAGGATGACCCGAAAGCAGGCGTACCTCCGCGCCGCTTACAGCTCGCCTTCCGGCAGCTTGCATACGTCGACCCACTCGCCGCCGGTCACGCGCTCCAGCTCGTCCGGCGTAAAGCGAACCGCCGAACTCGGCGTGCCGGCGGCAGGATAGACTGTCTCAAACTGCCGCAGGCTTTCGTCCAGATAGACGTCCACGCCGTCCGGCAGGGCAAAGGGGCACACGCCGCCGACCGGGTGTCCTGTCGCGGCGAGCGTCTCCTCGACGGAAAGCATTTTCGCCTTGCAGGCGAAGCGCTGCTTGTATTTCTGGTTGTCGATGCGCGCCGTGCCGCAGGTCACGAGCACGATCACGCGCCCGTCTTTCTGCGCCAGCGCCATGCTTTTGGCGATGCGCGCCTCTTCCACACCGAGCGCCTGCGCGGCGAGCGGCACGGTCGCGGTGCTTACTTCAAAGTAAAGCGGGGCTGCGTCGTGCCCGTGTTCGATTAAAAATTGTTCGGTCTTTGTCATATAAGGCCGCCGTCCTTCCCGGCGGGTCATCCGCCCGTTTGTACCCTATTATATGCACGCCCGCGAAGCTTGTCAATTTCAGAGGAAGCAGAAAGCGCGCGCTTCTTTTGCACAGCGCCGGGAGCCGGCGCCGGTCAGCCCTCGCTTCCGCCGTGAAAAAAACAGTCGGACGAGAGATCGCCCAGCGCAAGGTTGCAGACCTTCACGCCGTGCGCCATGCAGTAATCCACGGTGTATTTGGTGCCTCCGCGCGCCGAAGTCAGATAGCACAGGCAATACGAGCTCTCGTCTGCGAGATGGCGGTTGCGCAGGTGCATGCACCCGGGCGCATAGGTGTCAGAGGTGTAAACGATTTTGTCCGCCTGCCGCAGGATCGCCTCGTACCGCGCGCGCTGCGAAGCGGGAAAGCGCCCTGCCTGGTCGCGGCAGGGCAGGACGAGGATAAGCCGCAGCGCGGGCAGCTCTTCACGCAGGCGCAGCACCGTTTCAGCCGCCAGCATGTCAAAGCCCAGCGCCCCGCCCGCACCGAAATAACATACGCCGCGCGCGTAAAGCAGGCGCACGGCGCGCTCGATCCGCCCGGCAAGCGCTTGCGACTGCTCCGCAGACAGGATGCGATGGCCGGTGAAGCAGCATGTCTTGCTTTTCATGCGAAAACTCCTCAGTTCATTTTGTCAGATTCCGCCGCTGGAAACAATCCGCGCGCAGCGCAATGCAGGCTGCACGCTGTATGCCGATAAGCGGGCACGCGCCGGGCCGTCCATGTGTATGCAAAACTGCTTACGATGCGCCCAAACGCTTCCGGATATCATTTAAAAACGCTGCAAGCCCAGCCGGAAATGCAGATTTCTTTAGCACGTAGCCCTGGTTTTCGGCGATCATCAGATATATATTCGTTTTGGTATCTATGATTTTATGCAGCTTGTCATAGCCGATCCTTGTGCTGCCAAGCTCGGTTTTTTCAATCAAATAGGTGTCATAAAATGCAAATGTGATCATCCGATCGTGAAGAAGCTTGTTGGACTGATACACTTTTTTGATCCGCCTGTTCTGGATCAGAACGATAACAGCCGGATATGCAGCGGCAAACACAATAAGAAGCGGATTGCGTGTGAATGCCGCAAGGACCAGGATGATCAATTCAAAAACCGCAAGCCGGATCCAGGCCTTTTTGTCAAAGCCGACCACCCATACATACTTCTTGTATTCCTCATAGGAAATCTGCGTTACCGTCTGATATAAACAGTCCATTCCGCCCATCTCCAGCAAAATTACATAAAAACCTGTGTCCTCAGGCACTGAATCCTGTCTGTGACCGGGAATGCAGTTCCAGATCATAACGAAACAGCACGAGACGGCACGGCTATAAAATGAAAGCGCGCCGTCACGAAGTGACGACATGATATCATATCCAGTATATCATGCCGAATTTCTCATTTCAACCGAGCGGAAAGAAAGCACAAAGACGTTCCGGCCTGCAGAGCGCACATCAGCCTCTGGCTTGCATTTGCACCCGGCGCAGGGTATACTGAAAAAAAGCGCCGCCACAGGCGCGCAATTGGAGGGAACTCATTATGATCGATACAACGCCATACCGCGAGGAGATGCTGGAGACTGCGCGCGCTCTCCTCTCGGTCGACAGCCCGAGCGGCTATTTTGCAGACGTCCACGCCTATCTGCGCACTCGCGCGGAGGAGGAAGGCTTCGCCTTTTCCATGACGAATAAAGGATGTGCCATTGTTGACATCCCCGGCCGCGAAAAGGGGAAGACGGTGTGCCTGTGCGCGCATGTCGACACGCTCGGCGCGATGGTGCGCTCCGTCACCGACGACGGCATGCTGATGTTCACGCGCGTCGGAGGGCCGATCCTCCCGACGCTCGACGGGGAATACTGCCGCGTGCATACGCGGGAGGGGAAGGAATATACCGGAACCATCCTGAGCCTGAGCCCGGCGGCGCACGTTTTCCCCGACAGCGTCAGCCGCGCGCGCGACGATGAGAACATGGCCGTGCGCATTGATGAAAAGGTGCGCTCAAAGGAGGATGTGCGCGCGCTCGGCATTGCGCCGGGCGACTATATTTTCATTGATCCGAAGACAGAGGTCACGCAGTCGGGTTTTTTAAAATCGCGCTTTATCGACGACAAGGGCAGCGCCGCCTGCCTTTTGACGCTGCTGCGCCTGCTGCGCAGGGAGAAGGTTTCTCCCCGCTATGATACGAAGCTCTATTTTTCCGTTTATGAAGAGGTCGGCCACGGCGGCGCGGGCATCCCCGCGTGCGACGAGGTGCTCGCCGTGGATATGGGCTGCGTGGGCCTCGATATGAGCTGCACGGAATACGACGTCTCCATCTGTGCGAAGGATTCCGGCGGGCCGTATGATTACGAGATGGTCTCGCGTCTGGTCGCCCTGGCAAAGGATCACGGCGTTTCTCACGCGGTCGATATCTACCCGATGTATTCCTCCGACGTGACGGTGGCCTGGCGCGCCGGACACGACACGCGCGGCGCACTGATCGGCCCGGGGGTGAGCGCTTCGCACGGTATGGAGCGCACGCATGTCGACGGCCTGGAAAATACGCTCAAGCTCGTTCTGCTTTATCTCGAGGCTTTATAAGGCTTTCTCTTTTCAGCGCGCTCAGCCGGTCTGGGCGCGCTTTTCGTTGATTACGACCGGGTCGCAGTCATAAAAATGGTTCTCGCGGATATGCTGCAGCTCGTGCTCGAGCGCCGCGCGCTGCGCGTTTTCACAAAGGCGGTTGTTGAGATAGATATCAAACGTTCCGTCGTCATTTGGCAGCGTTACCCCGCGCACACAGACCGGCAGCGCCGCGTAGCGGACAAAAACGTCATACAATCCACAGCACCTACTTTCGCAATGCTTCAATAATCTTGACGGCGCGCTCCACGTCTTCCTTGGACGCGTTTTTGGCAAGGTTGAAAAGCATACGCATCTCCGAACGGTTTTTGAGCGCTTCAAGGTATTCCGTCAGCTCCTCGTCATTATTGACGAGGAGCTTTTTTTCATCTGAGTTCCCTGTCAGATAGTCGACCGACACGCCGAGATAGGAGGCGATTTTTGCCGCCGTATCGGCGCCGACCGTCTTCTTGCGGCCCATTTTGAGATCGGTCAGCATACTGCGGCTGATGCCGAGGTCGCCGCACATGCGTCCGCCGCTGATCCCCCGTTCACGGCACAGCTGCGCAATGCGTTCGTAAAAAATAGACATATCGGCCCTCTCCTTTTTGGATAAATTACGCAAAGCATGCGATTCAGTACTTTCGCATCTTGACTTGTACTCTATAAAGTACTACCATATGTACACAGAGTACTTCATAGAGCACATATAAAATCAATATATATTATTTTAGTACTCTTACAAGTACAAGTCAAGTGAAAGATGAAAAGGAGGAGAAACGATGCCGACGAGAGATGCTGCATCGGGTCATGGGGAGGGGATCGCCGTATCCACAGCATACGACAGGAGCTGTACGATAAACAGGCCTTTTGCTGAGCGGGGGGAAGCGATTGCAGCGCTCGGCGCGCTGTCGGCGCGCTTTGACGCGCTTCATAAACGCTTTGGCGTGACATGCCTGCGCCCGGGGAATGTTTTTCTCACAAAAGAAGCGTTCGGCCTGCTTTTTGAACGCTATACTGTGCTTCCTGGCGGCGCGCCGGAGGCGCGGCTCGTGCTTCGCGCAGAGGTTGGCGGCGCGCATTTTATTGCGTATACAGACCTGCTGGATGTGGGCGGAGGCGCGAAATGATGGAGCAGGAGCATCCCGTTGTCTCCGCGCTTTGCCGCACGGGCCTGCCGCCCGGCGCGCAGGATGATGCGCCGCGCTGTCCGCACTGCGGAGCGGAATGTGAGGATTATTTTTATAATGTCTGGGGGGAATTCTGCGGCTGCGATGTATGTCTCACGCGCCGCGACGCATGGCAGGCGCGCGCCGCCAGCGGCTTTTGACGCTCTGCGCGGCAGCGCCGGGTACTGAAAAATCTTACAAAACAAAAAGAACCGCCGGCGCGAGGCGCCGGCGACATCAGGAGGAACAGTATGAAAAGAAAAGTTATCAACACATCCATCAGCGCTATCGATGCGGTCGACCTTGAGTCGTTCTGTTTCAAAAACGGCATCAGCTCCTATCGTCTCCTCAGCCTGCTTGTACTGGACTTCATCAACGGACCGAGCCCGCGCCGCCGCCTGCAGGAGCTCCTGGAGATCGAGCGGGAGGAGAACCGTTTTACCGCGTTGCTGGAGGCGGCGGAAGCCGGCGCGCATGCCGCGGCCGCGTCTTGCCCCGCAAAGGCGGAAACGCCTGAACCGGAACTGCAGGAAGCGCACGCCGACGCCGCCGGCGTATAAGGAGGTGCGCCGTGGATTGGAAGAAGGAGGCCATTGAGGACCTTGGCCGCTATCAGATGATGAAAATAGGACTGAAAAATCTGAATGAGGAGCTGCAGACGCTGGAGCTTACCTGCGCGGACGCGCCCGCGGCACTTCGCCGTGAGCCCGTCGTGCAGGGCGGCGCCAAAGCGGCAGACGACGCGCTGCTCCAGCGCATTGTCCGCCGCGATAAGCTCAGTGCGTCGCGCGACGCGCTGCGTGCCACGCTGCGCAGGATCGACCGCGCCCTCAAGGCGCTGAGCGAGGAGGAGCGGTGCGTGCTCACGCGTTTTTATATCGAGCGCGCGCCGGGCGCCGCGCTCCTGCTGTGCGCACAGCTGCGGTACGAGCAGGCGCATATTTACCGCATCAAGGACGCGGCGCTGAAAAAGTTCACCATCGCGATGTACGGCAGCGAGCAGATTTGATTAGAAACACGCCTTATGAAGGATTGAGGCACAGATACCAGTGATTACGATCCGGTCAGTGGAAGATTAAAAAATGCACCAAAGTTATATGAAGAAGACAAAAAGCGCAGAAATACAATGTGCAGTTGCAGAAAAAGCTTTCGGAAGATGATGCGTTCAGCATTCGAAGCATTGGAGTGGTATTAACGCGCAAAGCAATTGAACTCGGTTTGATTCAATCATATGACGAGATGAACAAGTTGGATGAAGAAGCATGGGGACAGGTTATTATGAAATATTATAGAAATGCCGATGGGCCAAATGGTGACAAGGTAAGACAGTACGGAGAGTATGTCGCGGAATATATACCATATATGAAAAAGTACCTGGATTGATCAAAGAAATAACGGGCAGCGGTTTCCGCTGCCCGTTGCTTTGCTTTTATCCCCCTCGGGGGTCGAGCCATGCGAAATAAATGCCATCATACAGGGAGATAAAGTACAGATTTTCGTGTGAAGCATACCCTTCCAGAGATTGAAACAGAGGTATGACGCCTGACCAGTATGGCTCGGACTGCGCGCGCGCAGCGCTTTCCACCCGGACGCTGATCGGACCTGACGGTCCGTATTCGCCTCCGGGAAAAGCATCTCCCCGGGCATGTTGATAAGCAGTACGGTTATAAAAAGCTTCAAGTTCTTCTTTCGATAACGTGCTTTCCACTAAAATAACTGCGATAAATTCCATACCGTTTCCAGTGTCTTCAAAGCGCCCGCAGGCAGACGCTTTTTCAATCACAGTAGTTTCCACCGGCAGCGGATGACGGAAAAGTTGCCGTGAAAAACGATACAGGGCGATGTTGTTGAAAAGCATATTGGAAATAAAGGCACCGACGAGCACTGCCAGCATAAGAAGACATGCCACCGCAAAACGCCAAATGACCTTCCAAAGGATTTGAAACGCTTTTTTCACAGAAGCAGCCTCCTTTTTTGGCGCGCCGCCCCAGAGAGATGGCACGGCCATAAAATTTAAGCGCGCCGTCTCGGAGAGACGGCATGCGCAGATATAATAATCGCTCTGCGATTATTATATCATAAAATATCAGGATGCACAGACGTTTGTCGTTTGAATGGTGCTTGATGCGTTGACGCATCTGAAATATAATGGGTGCAGAAGAATGATAAGATATCATGCTGCAGGAGGCGAAGTTTTTCGAGTACGCCGCGGATAAGCTCGTGTGGCAGCTGATCGATACGCCGGAGATCGTCATTTTTTCGGAGAAGCATATCTGCAAGAGCTGCCAAGGTGTCATGGAACAGTTTCAAAGGGAATTTCCTGATGTGAAGATCACGATTATTTCCGGCAGAAAGGGCTACAATGGCGACGCGAAAGGCACGAAAACATGGAAGGGCAGGAAGTACAATGAGTGAGCGGATATACGGACTGCGAGAAAAATTAAAACATATTCCCTTACCGTATGATGATGAGAGCTATTTGGATAGGCAGAAGCGCTTTATGTGGTGGTTTCAAAAATATTACAGGATGACACAAACGGTGAGGGGCGCAGTTGCAGGTGAGTTTTATCATGGCGCAGATGCCCTGATGGATGAAAACGGTATAGAAAGGGCGGTAGGCATTCTTGCCGGGATGCTCTTCCAGATGCAGTACAGCACGCTGCGCGACCCGGTGGACCGGGAGCTTGCGCAGGTGGCGTGGGAGGTCATCAAAGACCTTGACACGGGGGAATACTACGACCTCATGAGCGAAGAGGACGCTGAGTTCATGAAGATGGACGTGCGCAAGGTCCGCAGCTATTTGAAGGAGCACCCCGGACTGCTATGGGGATCATAAAGAGACAGGCATACCAGAAGGGGAGAAAATAGCATGGGCGATTGGGTGTTTGGACCGCGAGAAAATCTGAAGCGCATCCCGTTAGATGAGGATTCCAATTATTTGGATTTGCGCGACGCAATAACAGATTGGTACATGGAGCTATATGCGCAGGAAAAGAAAGTTCGCAGAGCTGTTAACGGTATCTTGTATCACGGATTTGACGACTCAATGGACGATAACGGGATGGAAAAAGCGACGGCAATCATCGCCGGGATGCTCTTCCAGATGCAGTACAGCATGCTGCGCGACCCGGTGGACCGGGAGCTTGCGCAGGTGGCGTGGGAGGTCATCAAAGACCTTGACAC
>CAKTWY010000119.1 GCA_934630445.1 uncultured Eubacteriales bacterium | reverse complement strand
AGCTTTTCCTTCACCGTCCAGCGCACGAACGGGTGCGCGGTGCTGTCAAGCGCATAATGACACAAAAAACCGAGAAAGTAGGAGAACAGCGTTCCATCCGTCGCCGGGCAGGCCGCAGCCATGGCGCGCGCTGTGCGCGGAACCTTTTTCATATGCATTTCATAGCCGAGCGCGGCTGCACGGCTGAGAAGGCCCGCATGATGGAAAAACAGGATATCCGGCCCCTGCGCGCCCCAATAGAAGGCATGCTCGCAGGCGCCGATGCGCGCTTTAACGGGCGCCGGAACATCGTGCAGCACGAATTCGGCAAAATATTGGTGTGTCACGGCAGCAGGCATGGAAAAACCTCCTTGGGATGAAATCGCTTTGGCGGCTGAATGGTTCGCATGGAGCGGGTGCGTCCGTCTCTGCGGCTGGACGACATACGCCGTGAAATTTCAGCGCGTCGCCTCGGTGAGGCGACATGCGCGAGGTATAATAACCGCTCTGCGGTTATTATACCGTAAAATGCGGAGTATTTTACGGTATAATTGGCATGTGCCGTCTGCGACGGCACGCCATGAAATTATTAGCGCGTCGCCGCGGAGAGGCGACATGCGCGTGATATAATAACCGCTCTGCGGTTATTATATCACGCCGGATGAAAATTGAACAGCGCAGTTTACGCGATACGCTTTTCCATGCTATACTAAAACTCCCAATTCCCTTTTGTGTTCCCGAAGCAGGGTTAGGATAGTGTGGATTTATTCAGCAAGAGTGATATGGTTGCTCCGCCGCCATTTCGAAGGTCAATCCTTTGTGGGTTTTCTCTCTCAGTTTCGCCGGCCGGTCGCTCCTTTCTGCCCGTCGGCATAGAAAAGGATAGTCGAGTTCTCGGCTGCCCTTGTGGGTGGCTAATGGTAGAATTAGATTTTGAGAAAAGAAACGCACAGTTCTTAGTTTATTGAGAACTGTGCGTTTAAATAAATGGATGATTTGAATCAGCCAATTTCAGCATCTGTTGCGGTAAAATTCTCAAGAGAGTTTTCTTTTACCTGAATGCAGATATAGGTAATTCCGGAATCGCTTGCTGCAAAGAATTGGCGTTTTGCCGCAGGCGCAATTCTCAGCCAGTCTCCGGTGGCGAGGCTGATTTCTTCTCCATCAATTACGACCTTGCCTTTGCCGGAGAGAATTCCGTAGATTTCTTCGTTCTCCTTATGAGAGTGAACAAACGGAACACTTGCTCCTGCGGGCAGCTCGTTCAAGCTGATTTCTGCACCCGTCAACGACAGCTTTTCGTGTAGCTCGCTTCTGCTTTCCTTGCCGACTGTTGTTTTTGTGTAATTTGCCATAATAAAATACCTCCGTTGTTGATTTGCAATTTCTGATTGCTTGATATCAGTATAGTATGTGACACATACAAAAACAAGTACGCACCTTTTTATAACTGTACATTCAAAATTGAATGTGTTATAATAAACTCGGTGGTGGAGAATTATGCGAACAAAAGAAGAACTGCCAGAGTGCCCGGTTGCAACCGCTGTATCTCTCATCGGCGGGAAGTGGAAGTTGCTGATCTTACGCAACCTGCAAGTGCGTCCGTGGAGATTCAATGAATTGCAACGGAGTATCGATGGCATTTCGCAGAAAGTTTTGACAGATAGCTTACGGCAAATGATAGATGATGGGCTGGCATACCGCCATGATTATCAGGAGCAACCGCCGAGAGTCGAATATGGTTTGACGGAACTTGGAACAGAAATGCTTCCAATCGTTAATGCACTTGCGGACTTTGGTAGCTATTACAAATCTGTTATCCAACAGAATTAAAGCGAATTAGTGGTATTAAAACCTAAAACAATTCCAGTTTGTAGCATTCACACTGTTATTGATAGCTTGCGGTCGGGAACGCATAGTCGAATTGTAACTACTAAAATAAAACATATGTCCGGTGAGGGGAGCGGTATGAAAAGATGAAACTGACAAGGCTGGAGAGGTCCTGGATTTTATATGATGTGGGTAATTCCGCGTTTATTATGCTCGTTTCGACGATCATACCGATTTTTTTCAAGAACATCGCCGCGTCGCAGGGAATTGCGGATGCGGATTCAACCGCGTTCTGGGGGTATGCCTCCTCTGCGGCGACGCTGATCATCGCGCTTCTCGGGCCGGTGCTCGGCACGGTTGCAGACGGCCGCGGGAGGAAGCGGCCGCTTTTCATGGGCTTTCTGCTCCTTGGAATCCTGGCGCTGGCGCTTCTGGGATTTATGCCGACATGGCTGCTGTTCCTTTTCATGTTCGTTGTCGCGAAGGTCGGCTATTCAGGCAGCATTGTCTTTTACGATTCGATGCTCACAGATGTCGCGGACAACGAACGGATGGACGCCGTGTCCTCGCACGGCTATGCCTGGGGCGATATCGGCAGCTGCATTCCTTTTGCGGCGTGCCTTCTGCTTGTTCTCGGCGCGCCGTCTCTCGGCATGACGGCGCAGAATGCGACGGCGCTTGCATTCATCCTCACGGCCGTGTGGTGGGCGCTGATGAGCGTGCCGCTTCTGCGGCGATACGAACAGCGCTATTTTGTTGAACCGGCACGCAATCAGGTCCGCGAGAGCCTGCGTATGCTGAAAAGCACACTCGGGCACATCCGCGAAAACAGGGCGGCGTTTCGCTTTCTGCTGGCGTTTTTCTTTTATATCGACGGCGTGTATACGATCATCGAAATGGCGACATCCTATGGCAAAGATGTCGGCATCGGCGACAACGACCTGCTTTTGGCACTGCTTCTGACGCAGATCGTGGCGTTCCCGTTTGCCATTTTGTTCGGCGCTCTGGCCAAGCGCTTTGCGGCAAAGCGTTTGATCAGCGTGTGTATCATAGCCTATTTCGGCATCGCGCTGTTTGCGCTGCAGCTTGACCGGACGTGGGAGTTCTGGTTCCTTGCAGTGTGCGTGGCGATGTTCCAGGGCGGGATACAGGCGCTCTCGCGCTCGTATTTTGCAAAGCTCATCCCGAAGGAGCATTCCAATCAGTTTTTCGGCTTTTTTGATATTTTCGGCAAGGGCGCGGCGTTCACCGGAACGCTTCTTATGGGTGTGGTGACGCAGCTGAGCGGCACGACGACGATGGGGGTAGCGGTGATTGCGGCGATGTTCGCCGCGGGCTTTTTCCTCTTCCGGTCCGTGCCGGATCAGGAGACGGGTACGCGGCGCGCCGGATGATTCGGCCGGCGGCGTTCCCAAACGATTCTCATCCGCGTGGCGCCGGCCTGTGTGCGGCGGTGGGAAACGCGCGGAGGGAACGTCAGGCCGGCACTGCCTGCAAGGGGGAAAAATAATATTTAACCCTTTTTTGTAGCAAATGTTGTTTACATTGTGTGCAAGACCTGATAAAATATAGAGGCATGGGGAAGCATCAGGGGCTTTCCGCAAGGGGGAAACGACGCGCTTTGTTTTCCGCTTGCGGAAGGACCCTGTTACCTCGTGCCTTCGCGCGTATATAAGTAATTAAGGAGGAACCAAAATGCCAAGAGTCAAGAAATCCATGGATGGCAATACCGCTGCGGCGCATGTAAGTTACGCCTTTACGGAAGTTGCCAGCATTTACCCGATCACGCCGTCCAGCCCGATGGCCGATCAGGTCGATGTATGGTCCGCAGGACACATGAAGAACATCTTCGGTACGGAAGTAAAAGTCATGGAGATGCAGTCTGAGGCGGGCGCCGCAGGCGCCGTGCACGGCAGCCTTGCCGCCGGTGCGCTGACGACGACCTACACCGCGTCTCAGGGCCTTCTTCTCATGATCCCGAACATGTATAAAATCGCAGGCGAGCTGCTGCCGTGCGTATTCCATGTCTCGGCCCGTACGCTCGCGACCCACGCGCTCAACATTTTCGGCGACCACAGCGACGTTTACGCATGCCGCCAGACCGGCTTTGCGATGCTTGCCGAGTCGAACCCGCAGGAAGTGATGGACCTCGGCGCTGTGGCGCACCTTGCCACGATCAAGAGCCGCGTGCCGTTCCTGAACTTCTTCGACGGCTTCCGCACCTCGCACGAGATCCAGAAGATCGAAGTGTGGGATTTCAAGGATCTCGACGAGATGGTCGATCACGACGCGATCGAAGCGTTCCGCAAGCGTTCGCTCAACCCGGAGCGCCCGGTGCTGCGCGGCTCGCACGAGAACGGCGACATCTTCTTCCAGCATCGTGAGGCATGCAACAAGTTCTACGACGCGGTTCCGGCCATTGTCGAAGAATATATGAATAAAGTCAATGCCAAGATCGGCACCGACTATAAGCTCTTCAACTATTACGGCGCGCCGGATGCCGACCGCGTGATCATCGCGATGGGCTCTATCTGCGACGTAGCGGAAGAAGTCATCGACTACCTGAGCGCGAAAGGCGAGAAGGTCGGTATCATCAAGGTCCGCCTGTACCGCCCGTTCTGTGCGGACAAGCTGATCGAAGCGATCCCGGCCACGGCAAAGAAGATCGCAGTCCTCGACCGCACGAAGGAGCCCGGCTCCCTCGGCGAGCCGCTGTACCTCGACGTCGTCACCGCGCTCGCGGATGCCGGCATCTCCAAGAAGGTCATCGGCGGCCGCTACGGCCTCGGCTCGAAGGATACCCCGCCGGCAAGCGTGTTTGCGGTGTATGAGGAGCTTTCCAAGGATTCGCCGAAGCCGCGCTTCACCATCGGCATCAACGACGATGTGACGTACCTCTCCCTCGAGGAGAAGCCCGCACCGAACACGGCGGCGCCCGGCACCATTGAATGCAAGTTCTGGGGCCTCGGCGGCGACGGCACCGTCGGCGCGAACAAGAACTCCACCAAGATCATCGGCGACCATACCGACAAATATATCCAGGCTTATTTCCAGTACGACAGCAAGAAGACGGGCGGCATCACCATTTCGCACCTGCGTTTTGGCGATAAGCCCATCAAGGCGCCGTATTATATCAATCAGGCCGACTTGGTCGCATGCCACAACCCCTCTTATGTTGTAAAGGGCTACACGATGGTGCGCGACGTCAAGCCGGGCGGCACGTTCCTTATCAACTGCCAGTGGACGCCGGAAGAGCTCGACCACCACATGCCGGCGGAAGCGAAGCGCTATATCGCAAAGAACAACATTCAGCTTTATATCGTCAACGCGATCGACAAGGCGCGTGAGATCGGTATGGGCAAGAGGACGAACACCATCCTTCAGGCGAGCTTCTTCGCACTGGCGAAGGTTCTTCCCATCGAAGACGCTGTGAAGTATATGAAGGAAGCGGCTTACAAGTCCTATTCCAAGAAGGGCGAAGCCGTCGTCAACATGAACTATGCGGCGATCGACGCGGGCGTCACGGCGTTTGTGAAGGTAGACGTTCCGGCTTCCTGGGCGAATGCCGAGGATGCGAAGGACGACGTCAAGCTCACCGGTAAGCCGGAGCTCGTCAAGATGGTCAAAGAGGTCATGGAGCCGGTCAGCAAGATGGACGGCGACAGCCTGCCGGTCAGCGCGTTTATGGATTATGTCGACGGTACGTTCGAGCAGGGCTCCGCGGCTTATGAGAAGCGCGGCGTCGCGGTCGACGTTCCCTCCTGGATCCCGGAAAACTGCATCCAGTGCAACCAGTGCGCCTATGTGTGCCCGCATGCCACCATCCGTCCGTTCGCTCTGTCGAAGGATGAGGCTGCGAAGGGCCCCGCTTCGATGAAGACCGTTCAGATGAAGGGCAAGGGCTGTGAGGATTATCTCTTCACGATGAGCGTCAGCCCGCTCGACTGCATGGGCTGCGGCGTCTGCGTCGGCGTATGCCCGGCAAAGGAGAAGGCGCTTGTCATGAAGCCGCAGGAGTCGCAGGCCGACCAGCAGGCGGCGTTCGACTACACGGTTGCCAATATCTCCAAGAAGCCCGGCATGATGGCGGAGAACACCGTCAAGGGCAGCCAGTTCAACCAGCCGCTGCTTGAGTTCTCTGGCTCCTGCGCTGGCTGCGCGGAGACGTCTTATGCGCGTCTGATCACGCAGCTCTTCGGCGAGAGGATGTTTATTTCCAACGCGACCGGCTGCTCGTCCATCTGGGGCGGCCCGGCTGCCACGACGCCGTATACTGTCAACAAGAACTCCGGCCATGGCCCGGCGTGGGCAAACAGCCTCTTCGAGGACAACGCCGAGCACGGCCTGGGCATGGCGCTGGGGCACAACGCGATCCGCGAGAGACTCATCGCGCGTGTCGAAGAGCTGATGAATGCGACGACAAATCCGGAAAAGAAGGCGGCTTGCGAGGCGTACCTCGCCACGAAGGACGACGGCAAGGCGAACGCCGCTGCTACGAAGGCGCTTGTCGCTGAACTGGAGAAGGATGCTTCCTGCGAGTGCTGCGCGGAGCTTCTGAAAAACAAGGAGTTCCTTGCAAAGAAGTCTTACTGGATCTTCGGCGGCGACGGCTGGGCGTATGATATCGGCTTCGGCGGCCTCGACCACGTGATCGCGTCCGGTATGGATGTGAACATCATGGTCTTCGACACCGAGGTGTATTCCAACACCGGCGGACAGGCTTCGAAGGCCTCCAACATCGGCCAGGTCGCGCAGTTTGCTGCGTCCGGCAAGGCCATCAGCAAGAAGGACCTGGCGGAGATCGCGATGTCCTACGGCTATGTCTATGTCGCGCACATTGCGATGGGCGCCGATATGAACCAGACGATCAAGGCGCTGACCGAGGCGGAGGCTTACAACGGCCCGTCGCTCATCATCGGCTACGCGCCCTGCGAGATGCATGGCTTAAAGGGCGGCATGACCAACTGCCAGCATGAAATGAAGCGTGCCGTCGAGGCGGGCTACTGGAACAACTACCGTTTCAACCCGCTGCTGAAGGCGCAGGGCAAGAGCCCGCTCGTCATCGACAGCAAGGCGCCGACGGCCAGCTACGGCGACTTCATCAAGAGCGAGACGCGCTATGCGCGCCTGAAGCTCGCCTTCCCGGAGAGAGCGGACGAGCTCTTTGCCAAGGCGGAGAAGACCGCTGCCGAGAAGTACGAGCAGCTGCAGAAGCTCGCAAAGTTATACGAATAAGTTCCGGATTTTTCGGAAACAGAGGCGGCGGGCGCGGATGCGCCCGCCGCTTTCATCACATCCGCGTGTTTTAATGCGGAATTGGATAAAAAGGGAGCGCTGAAAAATGCAGTACAGAACGTTTGGAAAGACCGTCGCCGTGCGTATGGAGCCGGGGGAAGAACTTGTCGAAGAGATGCGCCGCGTATGCAGTCTGGAGAACATCCGCTTTGGCACCGTCACGGGAATCGGGGCGGCTGATTACGCAAAAGTGGGCGTATACAATGTCGCGGAGAAAAAATATTATGCCAATGAATGCAAAGGCGCGCTTGAGATCACAAACCTTTGCGGGAATATCACGACGATGAACGGTGAGCTTTATCTGCACCTGCATATCACCGTGGCGGACGAGCAGGCGCGCGCATTCGGCGGACATTTGAACGAGGCGCGTATCAGCGCGACAACGGAGTTTTTTATCACGAAGCTCGAAGGGGAGCTGGACCGTTTTTACGACGAGGGGATCGGGCTGAACCTGCTGAAAATTTGAGATGAAACAAAGCGGACCCTCCGGAA
>CAKTWY010000118.1 GCA_934630445.1 uncultured Eubacteriales bacterium | reverse complement strand
ACATGTCCTGACTTTTTTGTCTATTTTTATGTGCGCTGCGGCGCAAGGAGTTTATCGACAAGCAAAAGTGGGGCGCCGCAACAAAGTTGCGGCACCCCACTTTTGCAAATACGTTAACCCAGCTGCTCACCAGGCCGCGCGGTAAGGGATATATTCTTCATATCCGACAACAACGCGGTAATAGCCCGCCAGCTCCCGATCGAGCGCGTCGTCTCCCGTGTCGAGCAGAAAAGGCGCGCCCCCGAGCGCCACGAGCTTGGCGCGCGTGGCGATGACTGGAATGTGTTCGCGCCCCGCCGCGCGCAGCACGCGCGGACTCAGCTGCTGATTGCCGCGTCCGAAAATATGCCCCTGCCCGCCGATCGCCGTAACGACGATATGCGCCCGCTTCCCTTCGATGAGCGACGCAATCTCGCGCTCGTTCAGGTCCTGCCCGATGAGCGTGCCGCCGCGCACCGCGTCCACGCCGAGCAGCGTGCAGGAAAGGTTCATCCGCTCGAGCACCGAGCGGGTCGTCGTACCCGGACCGATGAGATACACCGCCTCCGGGTCCATATGCTCGACGACGTCCGCCGCGATGGCCGAGAGCGCTTCGCGCTCGGAATAATACCCCGTCTTCGTTCCCTGCATCAGTCCGCGTACGCGCGCCGTCAAAAGGCTGCCGTAAAGCCGCGCGGACACGCGGCCGCGGCGAAAGTCTTCCTCGTCGATATCCATCACTTCGGCCTCGGCGAGCGTGAAGTTCCTGCCGTTTAAAAAGCACGCAAGCGCCTCCCCCGCAGCGCGGGGGTTCACCGCGTAAACCGCGGAATGGATTTTTACCCCGGCTGGAATACCGAGCACGGGAACACGCGTTCCGACCGCCTCATACATCGCGCGGGCCGTACCGTCGCCCCCGGCGAAGGCGATGAGCTGCGCGCCGGCACAGGCCATGGCACGCGCGATGCGCACCGTGTCCTCCGCCGTGGTGCGGCCCTGCGCAATGCTGCCGATGACTGCGGGTGAAAAGCCGCACGCGCGGGCGGCCTCCTCCCCCATTTCGCCCGGCGCGGTGAGAAGCGCAAAATCACGCGCCCCGCTGCGAAGCACCTCAAGCGCCCTCTGCGCGCGCAGCCCCGCACGGGCGGGAATGCCCAGCGCGCGGGCACAGGCCTGGATCCGGGCGCCATCGCTGCCTTTCAGCCCCGCCTCGCCGCCGAGCCCGGCGGCGGGGTTCACGATCAGGCCGAGCGTCATTTTTCCGCACCGTAGCGGCGCTTCCACTGCTGATAGGTGGCCGCAACAAATTCGTATTCCTCGATCTCCTCACGCACCATCCTGTGGATGGCCGCGTTATGCGGCGCAGTGCGGATGAGCTCCGGCTGTTCATATGCCTCGCGCGAAAGCTCCCGGAAGACCGCGACATATTCGTCCAGATCGTCCTTGGAATACGACTCGCACGGCTCGAGCGTAAACGGCTCCGGCACAACGAAGGGATGGTGCGACTGATGATACGTCTCCAGGCCGAAATCCGCGAGGCGGCGGCTTAAGTCATCCGTGCCGAGGCCCGTGTCCTCCTTGAGCTTTTCAAAGCTGTAGCGCACCTGCTCGATACGGCGCTTGCCCGGCGCGTACCACACGCTGATACCTGGGATCTCGCAAAGGCGCTTCATCAGGTACTGGTTGTTCAGCACCGAGCACACTGCCGCCTCGCGCAGACCCTCGGCACCCATCTGCATGATCCACATATAAGTGCGCAGCACCACGCCCGCATTGCCAAAAAACTGGCGGATATTGCCGACGGCATCCGGCGCATTGCGCTCTAAGGCATAATGCGCGCCGTCGAACGTCACGCGCGGCACGGGCAGGAACGGTTTTAAAAATTCGCGCGCGCCCAGCGCGCCGCAGCCCGGCCCCCTGCCGCCGTGCGGGGCGGAGAACGTCTTGTGCAGGTTATAATGCAGCATGTCGAAGCCCGCCTCCCGCGCGCGCGTGATGCCGAGGATGCCGTTGACGTTGGCCTGATCGTAATAGGCAAGCGCGCCGACCGCGTGCGCCGCGTCGACAAAATCGCGGATATTGGGATTAAAAAGGCCGGTGTCCTCCGGGTTTGTAATGAAAATCGCGGCCGTGCGCGCGGAAAGGACGCTCTTCATCGCCTCGAGGTCGGGATATCCGTTCTCATTCGGCATGAGGGTGATGACCTTGTAGCCCGCGGTCGCGGGCGCGGCTGCGTCGCACGGGTGGGAGAACATGGTGGTGATGATCTCATCGCGCGCCGTGTCGCCCCGCTTGGCGTGATATGCGCGCGCCACGCACGCGCCCGCGTAGCACGCGGCCGAGCCGCCGCCCGGCTGGAAGGAAAATGCGTCCAGACCGGAAATTTCCTTCAAAAGCGCCTCTGTCTTATAGTAAATCTCGAGAATGCCCTGCAGCGTGCTCTCCGGCTGGAGCGGATGCACCGCCGTGATATCGGGGTTTCGCGCGGCGATATGCTCCTGCACCCGGGGGCAGTACTTCATCGTGCAGGTGCCCTCGCTGATATCCGGCGTCGTGTCGGCGCTGAGCGTCTCCTGAGACAGGCGCAGAAAATGGCGATTGACGCGCATCTGGTGCACCTCGGGCAGCTCGGGCGCCTTTTTGCGGCGCAGCTTTGCCGGGATCGCGTCGCTTCCGCGCCCGACGGCAGCGGCCATCTCCTCGTCTGGCTCCGGCACGAGAATACCGCGCTGTCCCGGAACGCTCAGATCAAAAATCAGCTCTTCGTTCCACCGCGCCTGATGATAGTCGCGAAGAAAGGTGTTGTAATCGCGCCGCATCTTATCTGCCCTCCTTTAAGATCGCTTCCAGCGCGCCGACGAGCGCGCCGATCTCCTCTTTGCCGATGACCTCTGTCACGCAGTAGAGTGCCGAGCCCTGAAGCGCCGGGAAGTCCGCGCCGAGGTCGAGCCCGCCGAAAATGCCGTATGTGAGGAGCGCTTCATTAATCTCGGCGACGCTTTTTCCGGTTTCTGAAAAATCGAGTACAAACTCTTCAAAAAACGGGGCGCTGAAGCGCAGCTTCACTCCGCTGAGGGCCGTAAGCCGCTTTGCGGCATACTGCGCGCCCGTCATGATCCGCTCGCAGATCTCCTCCATGCCGCGCGGCCCCATCAGGGAAAGGTAGCACGCGACCGGATACGCCCAGAAGTTGCTCTGCGTGCCGGTGAATTCCTTGGCCTTTTCGCGGCTTGCAAACTGTGTGCGCTCCTGCAGGTTTTTGGTAAAGCCGTATTCATTCGGGCAGATCGTCTCGACCATGCCGAAAACGCACTCTTTCATTTCCCCCATGTACTTCATATCGTCGTGCACGGTGATAAAGCCGGCATGCGCGCCGCCCGCGGCAAGCTGCAGGCCAAGCGGATGCAGGTCTCCGATGGCGATGGTCGCGCCGAGATTTGCCGGCGCTTCCACCGCGCCGAGTGTGAGCGGGTCGCAGTAGATGATGAACTCCGCCCCCGCCCCGCGCGCGAGCACGCCGATCTCGCGCGCGTTTTCCTCAAACGCGCCGAAGTACGTGGGATTTTCGATATATACCGCCGCGACGTCCGGCCCGAGCTTGGCGCGCAGGTCGTCAAGGTCCAGCAGACCGGTCGCCGCGTCATAGGCGACAAAGTCGATCTCCATGCGCTTTTCGGCCCGTGCGGAGTTGAGGTAGTTCTTCACGGCCGGAACGATCTGCGGGCTCATCGAGCACGGCAGCAGCACGCGCGGCCGGCCCGTGATGCGGTTGGCCATGGAAAGGGCGCTCGCGGCGGCCTGCGCCCCGTCGTGGCAGGGGAATGTCGTGAACTCCATACCCGTCAGGGCGCAGATCAGCGACTGATACTCAAAAAGCGCCTGGTATTTGCCGTGGTCGCCGTACGCGTCAGAACTGTAGGAGGTGAGAAACTCCCCCCGCGACATGACCTCAGCGCACACGGCGGGCGTGTAGTGCTGCGCGCATCCCGCGCCGAGGAAGCTGATCATCTCCTCGCAGTTGCGGTTTTTGGAGAGGATGCGCTCGACATGACGCTTGATCGACTGCTCATCCGCGATCGCGGGCGGCAGATCCAGAAGGCCTGGATAGCGCAGCTCCTGCGGAATCTCTTCATATAGCTCCATCTCGTCGGACACGCCGACGTAGTCCATCATCTCGCGCTTGATCTCCGGTACGGAATTGGGGATATATGGGTAAACGCGTCTGCCGCCCATATTCGTTCCTCGCTTTCTTGGCAAATTATTTCATCGAATAGAACAATTAAAAGAATAATCTCTTGCACATTAAATTTTATCATGTTATATTGATAATAATACAGCCTTCCGGGCACCCGTGTCAAGCCAGGCGCCTGGATTTTGCAATTTTGATTTTCAAATCCTTCATTTTAACAATTCCGCAGAGGTGATTTTCTTGTCCGTTTTCAAACCGCAGCCGTTTTGCGACGACTACCTCGACTATCTGCACGACGAGTCGCGCACCTCAGGCTATGCGGAGAGTATTTCCTTCCCCCGGTCGGAGGATGAGGTTGCCGGGCTGATGCACATGCTTTACAACGCCGGCACACCTGTCACCATCCAGGGCGCGCGTACGGGCCTTGCCGCGGCGGCGGTACCTTTCGGCGGGCATATCATGAATCTGTCGCGCATGGACCGCGTGCTCAGCCTGGAAAAAGCGCCGGACGGCGCCTTTCTGGTGACGGTCGAGCCAGGACTGACGCTGTTAAAGCTGCGCAAATTTCTCGAAGAAAAGCACTTTGAAACAGGCGCCTTTTCTCCCGCGTCGGAAGCGGCGCTGCGCGAATTTGAAAAAGCTCCGCAGCAGTTCTTCCCGCCCGATCCGACGGAGGCGACCGCTTCGCTCGGCGGCATGGCCGCCTGCAACGCGTCCGGCGCGCGCAGTTTTTTATACGGCGCGATGCGCGCTCACGTCGAGCGGGCACGCGTCGTCCTGCCGGACGGCGACCGGCTCACGCTCGTGCGCGGCGCGTGCGCGGCGGCCGGGCGCACGCTCACCCTTACGACGGACAGTGCGCGCGAATATACGCTCACCCTGCCGGGCTACCGCATGCCGGACACGAAAAACGCCTCCGGCTATTATATCGCGCCCGGCATGGACGCGCTCGACCTGTTTTTAGGATCGGACGGAACGCTCGGCGCGATCACATCGCTCACCCTGCGTCTGCGTCCGCTCCCGCCGGTCATCTGGGGCGTCAACTGCTTTTTCGCGCGTGAAGAGGACGCGCTTTCGTTTGTTGCCCGTGTGCGGGAGGATCGGAGCGGCCTTGCGGCCATCGAGTTTTTTGACGCCGACGCCATGGCCATCCTCCGCCGGCAGAAGGCCGAACACCCGGCCTTCTCCTCCCTGCAGCCGACTGACCCGGAGATGCGCGCGGTGGTGAGTATCGAACTGCACGCTCAGAGCGAAGAGGGGGCATTTTCTCTGCTTGAGCGCATCGGTGCGCTGATGAACGCATGCGGCGGCGACGAGCGCGCAAGCTGGGTCGCGCGCACGGCGGCAGACCTGGCGCAGCTCAGCTTTTTCCGCCACGCGATCCCGGAAAGCGTCAACATGCTCATCGACGAGCGCCGGCGCAAAAACAGCGTCATCACCAAACTCGGCACCGATCTCTCCGTGCCGGACGCGCACCTGGAAGACATGATGCGCGCCTACCGCGACGGCCTGCGCGAGGAGGAACTCGAGTCCGCCATCTGGGGGCATATCGGCGCGAACCACCTGCACGTCAACATTCTCCCCCGCTCGGAGGCGGAATATCATAAAGGCAAGGCACTGCACGCGCGCTGGGCACAGCTTGCCGCGGCGTATGGCGGCGCGGTCTCCGCCGAGCACGGCGTTGGAAAGATCAAAGCGCCCTTTCTGCGCCTGATGTACGGCGACGCGCATGTGGCGGAAATGGCCGCGCTCAAGGCGCAGCTCGACCCGAAGGGCCTTCTCGGCCGTGGGAATCTCTTTGCCGGAAAGGGGGATGGCGTATGAACCTCATCGTCTGCTTAAAGCAGGTGCCTGCGACAACGGAAGTGCGCCTCGATCCGGTGACGAAAACGATCCTGCGCGACGGCAGGCAGTCGGTCACCAATCCCTTTGACAGCCATGCGCTGGAGCTGGCCGTCACGCTTAAGGAGCGCTTCGGCGGCACGGTCAGCGCGCTGACAATGGGCATCCCTGCGGCGGAAGGAATGCTGCGCGATGCGCTCGGGCGCGGCGCGGACCGCGCGCTTCTCCTCTCGGACCGCGCCTTTGCAGGGTCGGACACACTCGCGACGGCCTATGCCCTGTCGCTCGGCGTGCGGCGCCTGGGCGAGGCCGATCTCATCCTCTGCGGTAAAATGGCTGTCGACGGCGATACCGCGCAGATCGGACCGGAGCTTGCCGAACACCTAGGTATCCCGCACGTGTGCGACGTGTGTGAGATCAAGGACGCGTCCGAAACGCGCCTTCTCTGCTGCCGGATCACAGACGCGGGCGAGGAGCTGGTCGTGGTGCCGCTCCCCGCCGTAATCACGGTGACGCGCGAGATCAATCTGCCGCGCCTTCCATCCATCCCGGGCATTCGCTTTTCGCGCACAGGTCCGGTCGAAACGCTCACCGCCGACGCGCTCGGTGCCGAGCGCGCGCGCTGCGGGCTGGACGGCTCACCGACGCAGGTCGTGCGCGTCTACACGCCGCCGCGTGAGCGGGAGGCGGAACAGATCGCCGGCACAAGCGCCGAGCAGGCGCGCGCGCTGAAATCACTCATCCGGGAGGTGCTACCGTGGCAGAGCTTCAAATAAACCACAGTCTCTGCGTGGGCTGCGGCGTGTGCCAAAGCGCCTGCGCAGCAGGCGCGCTCTCCCTGAGCGGTGGAAAGATCGCCGTCTCGGACGCCTGCGTTCTGTGCGGCGTGTGTGTCGATGCGTGCGCGCTGGGCGCCCTTTCCCTGCCGGAAAAGGACGTGCGCGCGGATACGGCGTCCTACCGTGGCATCATGGTCTTCTGCGAAGTCAGAAACGGCGCGTTCGTTCCCGTCGCCTATGAGCTTTTGTGCGCTGGGCGCGCGCTCGCGGATGAAAAAGGCGTTTCCCTCATCGCCGTGGCGGGCGGCCCGGCGGAAGAGGACGCGCTCGATACGCTTGCCGGGTGCGGTGCGGACCGCGTGCTCTGCGCGCGCAGCAGCGCTGTATCGCCTGCATGCGAAGCGGCGCTCACCGCCTTTTTATGCGCGGCTGTGAAGGCCGAGCGCCCGGAAATTCTGCTCATCGGGGCGACGTCGCTCGGCCGTTCGCTTGCGCCGCGCACCGCGGCGCGGCTCAGAACCGGCCTGACGGCCGACTGCACAAAGCTCTCTATCGACCCGGAAACAGGCCTCCTTCTCCAGACGCGGCCTGCCTTCGGCGGGAACCTGATGGCGACGATTTCCACGCCGGCGTGCCGCCCGCAGATGGCAAGCGTGCGCCCGGGCGTAATGGCCGCGCCGAAGGCCATCGTTCCCCGTCCATGCGCGGTCACGGTGCTCGAAGGCGATTTCGCGCCGGAAAGCGCGGCGCGCGTCGTCGCCTCGCTGCCGCGCAAGGAACAGGGCGGCATCCAGGACGCACGCGTCAT
>CAKTWY010000117.1 GCA_934630445.1 uncultured Eubacteriales bacterium | reverse complement strand
CTTGGCGCGCCGGATATCATTGTCAGAAACGAAAAGCGCATGCTTCAGGAGGCGGTGGACGCGCTCATCGACAACGGCCGCCGCGGCCGTCCGGTCACAGGGCCGAACAACCGCGCGCTCAAGTCGTTGTCCGATATGCTGAAAGGTAAGCAGGGCCGCTTCCGCCAGAACCTGCTTGGTAAGCGTGTCGACTATTCCGGCCGTTCGGTTATCGTCGTCGGCCCGGATCTGAAGATTTACCAGTGCGGCCTGCCCAAGGAAATGGCGCTCGAACTCTTTAAACCCTTTGTGATGAAAAAACTTGTCGAGGGCGGCATGGCGTCGAACATCAAGTCCGCCAAGAAGATGGTCGAGCGCGCGAAGACCGAAGTGTGGGATGTGCTGGAGAACATTATTAAAGAGCATCCAGTTATGCTAAACCGCGCGCCGACGCTCCACCGCCTCGGCATCCAGGCGTTCGAGCCCGTGCTCGTCGAGGGGCGCGCGATCAAGCTTCATCCGCTCGTGTGCACTGCGTTCAACGCCGACTTTGACGGCGACCAGATGGCGGTCCATGTACCCTTGTCCGCAGAGGCGCAGGCAGAAGCGCGCATCCTGATGCTTTCGGCCAACAACCTCTTAAAACCGCAGGACGGCCGCCCGGTCACCGTTCCGTCGCAGGATATGGTTATCGGCGCGTACTACCTGACCATTGAAAATGAAAAAGAGCGCGGCGCGGGCAAAATTTTCCGCGATGTGGACGAGGCGATGCGCGCATATGACGCGGATGTGGTGCAGATCCACGCGCCGATCAAAGTGCGCATGACGAAGGAAGTCAACGGCGAGAACGTGTCGCGTATCATCGACGCGACTGTCGGCCGCCTGATTTTCAACCAGGCAGTTCCGCAGGATCTCGGCTATGTCGACAGAAACGATCCGGAGAAGATGTTTGACCTTGAGGTCTCCTTCGACTGTGGAAAGAAAGAGCTTGGGAAGATCATCGACCGCGCGATCGCCCGGCATGGGTTTGCCGATACGGCCGATATGCTTGACAACATCAAGGCGATGGGCTTCCAGTACTCCACGCGCGGCGCGATCACCGTATCCGTCTGGGATATGATCGTTCCGAAAGAGAAAAAACAGCTCATCTCTGATACAGAAAAAATTGTTGCGAAGATCGACACGCAGTATAAGCGCGGCATGATCACCGCTGACGAGCGCTACCGCCTCGTAATCGGCGAGTGGGAGAAGACGACGAAGAATGTTACCGCCGCGCTGAATGCCAATCCGGACCGCTTCAACCCGATTTATATGATGTCCACTTCCGGCGCGCGCGGTTCCATGAACCAGATCCGTCAGCTCGCGGGCATGCGCGGCCTGATGGCCAACACGGCCGGTAAGACCATCGATATCCCGATCAAGTCGAACTTCCGTGAAGGTTTGTCAGTCCTTGAGTATTTTATTTCCTCCAGAGGCGCGCGTAAAGGTCTTGCTGATACGGCGCTTCGTACAGCGGACTCCGGCTACCTGACGCGCCGCCTCGTCGATGTGTCGCAGGATGTGATCATCCGCGAGTTCGACTGCGGCTCGACCGAAGGCATTTGGGTCTATGAAATCAAGGATATCGAAAAACTCGCCGAGCGTCTCTCCGGCCGTTATCTGGTCGAAGATCTCATCGATGAAAAGACAGGCGAGGTCGTCATGTCCAAGGACGTTATGATGACTGAGCAGGACGCCGTGCGTGTGGAAGCATTGCTCGACGCACGCTATGAAGCGGCAAAGGCCGCCGATCCCAATGTGAAAAAGGAGGATATCGCGCGCATCCGCGTGCGCACGGTCCTCGAGTGCAATGCCCGTCAGGGCGTGTGCACGAAGTGCTACGGCGCGAACCTTGCTTCCGGCAACCCGGTCGAGAGCGGCGAGGCCGTCGGCATTATCGCCGCGCAGTCCATCGGCGAGCCGGGCACACAGCTGACAATGCGTACGTTCCACACCGGCGGCGTCGCGGGCGGCGATATTACACAGGGTCTGCCGCGCGTTGAGGAGCTGTTTGAGGCGAGAAAGCCGAAAAAGGTTGCGACGCTCTCCGAGATCGAAGGCGATGTGACGATCGAAAACCCGGGCCGCGGTTCGATGCGCATCATCCATGTGATGAACAATGAAACGGGAGATGCGAGAAGCTATCAGGTTTCCCTCTCCAATGGTATCCGCGTAGAGGAAGGGCAGCATATCCCGCTCGGCGAGGCGCTGACAGAGGGCGCTCTCAATCCGCACGACGTGCTGCGCATCCTCGGTACCGACGCAGTGCACGCATATCTCATCAAAGAGGTTCAGCGCGTTTATCGTCAGCAGGGCGTTGATATTAGCGACAAGCACATTGAGGTCATCGTGCGTCAGATGATGCGCAAGGTGAAGATCGAGGACGAGGGCGATACGGGTCTCCTCCCGGGCTCGCTGGTCGATATTATCGAGCTGCGCGATGAAAACCGCAAGGTCGAGGAGAAAAACGCCGCGGGTGAGGTCGTTTCGGAAGAAGAGCCCAGGCCGTTTGAGCGCGCGACTTACCAGCCGATGCTCCTTGGCATCACGAAGGCGTCGCTCGCGACGGACAGCTTCCTTTCGGCGGCTTCCTTCCAGGAGACGACGCGCGTGCTCACCGAGGCCGCAATCAAAGGCAAGATCGATCCGCTTTCCGGTCTTAAGGAGAACGTCATTATCGGTAAGCTTATCCCGGCGGGAACCGGTATGGCCGAGTACCGCGAGGGCGGCTACGAAGAGACGGTCGAACTCGCCGACTGAGCGGGGTCAGCTAAAAGGACTATGTGACAAGGGGCTGCTGCAACGTACAGATGCAGCAGCCCCCGTTTGATCAAGAAGCCGTAATCGCGAGATGTAATACGCACAAAGCAATTCGGGCATGCTATAATGGTCAAAAACGCGGCTTTCAAGATCAAACGGTTTGAAAATGGTATGCAGCAAGGCGGCCGTTGCAGACGACCTGCATCCGGCGGGAAAAAAGGCGGTGGCCTTGGCACATCTGCGGCGGTACCTGCAGGGAGGCTTTTGTATGGAAGACTTTCGTGAGATCCATCATGCATATCTGATCGTATCCTTTTTTGGCGCGCTCACGGCGCGTGCCGGCGCATGCGGGGAGGATATTTTTGTCATGGCTGCGCAGACCTACGGCGAGGAGCGGGGGAAACGCATGGCCATGCGCGCGCTGCGGGATGGGAATGCGCTCGACCTTGCTTCCTATTTCGCCTACTGCGAATGGGTGCCGACGCCGGGCGAAAGTGAGGCGTGTTTTGAGACATGCCCCGGTACGGTGGTGGAAAGCGTTGTGCGCTGCCCGTGGAGCGCGGTTTTCAAGGAGAGCGGCAGTGCCTGCGGCGAGCGCTACTGCCGCGAAATCGACCGCGCGATCGTGCGCGGCTTTTCGCCCAAGCTGCGCTTTGAGAGCGTGCAGACCCTCGCGCACGCGCAAAGCTGCAAAATGCGTTTTTTCGATGAAATGGTGGATGAGACCTTCTGGCGGCGTGTGGACCGGCTCAAACAGGGGGCGTGCAGCTGCGTGCGTCCGTTCTCCTATCACTGCGGACATCTGTGGTCGACTTTTTCAAGAATTGCGCTGAATGTTCTCGGTGACGAGGCAGGCGGCCAAGCCGTGCGTCAGGCGTATGACTCCTTTGCCGCGCGATTTGGAGAGGCAGCGGCGCGCGCGCTGGTTCAATATGCACATGACCCCTTTTTCTCGATCGCCGATCATCAAGCAAAAATACCTGAAAACAGAGAAATGCAAGCTGTTTTTTGATTTTATCATTGACTTAGTGTGTGTGATGGTGTATAATACAACGGCATGCGGAGCGGAGGTGGAGTATGTCATTGGAGTTGTTGGGCGCAAAGAAATGCGTCGGACTGAAACAGTCGCTCAAAGCGGTTAAGGACGGTGCGGCGAAGACGGCATATATTGCTGCCGATGCGGAAGAGCGCGTCGTACGGCCGTTCCGCCAGGTCTGCATGGAAAAGGGTGTCGAGGTTGTCGAGGTTTCGACGATGAAAGAACTCGGCCATGCCTGCGGCATCGATATCGGTTCTGCCGTGGCAGTTGTTTTAGCATGACCTATCTTGTTTTCATGTATAATCCGTTGGATTATCTGAAAAAATATAAATATTTGAAGAAGGAGGGAAATTATGCCGACATTTAACCAGCTTGTCAAAAAGGGCAGGGAGCAGGTCGTTTACAAGTCGACGGCTCCGGCGCTGCAGTACGGCCTGAACTCTCAGAAGAGAAAGCTTACGAACGTGAGCTCCCCGCAGAAGAGAGGCGTGTGTACCACAGTCAAGACGATGACGCCGAAAAAGCCGAACTCTGCGCTTCGTAAAGTCGCCCGTGTGAAGCTCACCAACGGCATCGAGGTATCTGCTTACATCCCCGGCATCGGCCATAACCTGCAGGAGCACTCCGTGGTTATGATCCGCGGCGGTCGTGTAAAGGACCTGCCTGGTGTGCGTTATCACATCATCCGCGGCTCGCTCGACACGCAGGGCGTCGCAACGCGCCGTCAGGCCCGTTCGAAGTACGGCGCGAAAGTGCCGAAGGCTGGCGCCGCCAAGAAGTAAGCACCCCAAAAAAAGTCTTTAGATTCGATTCCGCCCCGTTAAAGGGCGTTTCCATATAGGGAACGTTGCGACGGGCGCATACGGAAGCTAAAGGACGCTTTCGAGTACCTATGAAATCATAATGTGAAGGAGGGAAGCAAAGTGCCCAGAAGAGGATTTGTTCCCAAGAGAGAGATTCTTCCGGACCCGCTGTACAATTCGCAGCTTGTTACAAAGCTCATCAACAACATCATGTATGATGGTAAAAAAGGCGTGGCCCAGAAGCTTGTTTACGGCGCATTTGACATTATCAACGCAAAGACCGGCAAGGACCCCCTTGAGGTTTTTGAGCAGGCCATGGAAAACATCATGCCTGTGCTTGAAGTTAAGGCCAGACGCGTGGGCGGCGCCACCTATCAGGTGCCGATGGAAGTCAGACCCGAAAGACGTCAGACTTTAGGCCTGCGCTGGCTCACAACTTACTCACGTGCTCGTTCCGAAAAGACCATGAAAGAGCGTCTTGCTGGTGAGATTTTAGATGCTACCAATAACCTTGGCGGCTCCGTGAAAAAGCGTGAGGACACCCATAAGATGGCCGAGGCCAATAAGGCTTTCGCCCACTATAGATGGTAATCGCGAAAGGAGATTAAAGAATGCCAAGGGAATATCCCTTAGAGCTTACCCGCAATATCGGCATCATGGCGCATATCGATGCGGGTAAGACGACCACCACCGAACGTATCCTGTTCTACACGGGCGTCAACTATAAAATCGGCGAAACCCACGACGGTAACGCGACGATGGACTGGATGGCGCAGGAGCAGGAGCGCGGCATCACCATTACCTCTGCTGCCACAACGTGCCACTGGAAGGGCAACAGAATCAACATCATTGACACGCCGGGCCACGTCGACTTCACGGTAGAGGTTGAGCGTTCGCTTCGCGTGCTTGACGGTTCTGTTACCGTTTTCTGTGCAAAGGGCGGCGTCGAGCCTCAGTCCGAAACGGTGTGGCGTCAGGCGGACAAGTATAATGTACCCCGCATGGCCTATGTCAATAAGATGGACATCATGGGCGCCGACTTCTATAATGTCGTGCACATGATGCATGACCGCTTAAAATGCAATGCCGTGCCCATCCAGCTGCCGATCGGTTCCGAGGAGACGTTCAAGGGCATTATCGACCTGGTCGAGATGAAGGCGTATGTTTATTACGACGACCTTGGAAAAGATATCCGTGTGGAAGAAATTCCTGAGGAGATGAAGGAAAAGGCAGAGGTATATCGTACAAACCTCCTCGAGCACATCTCCGAGTTTGACGATGAGATCATGATGAAATATCTTGAGGGCGAAGAGATTCCGCAGGACATGATCAAAGCTGCGATCCGCAAGGCGACGATCGCCGTCAAGATCATCCCCGTTGTCTGCGGTACGTCCTACAGGAACAAAGGCGTGCAGAAGCTCCTCGACGCGGTGGTAGACTACATGCCCTCTCCGCTTGACCGCGGAGCGATGCATGGCATCAACCCCGAGACAGGCGAAGAGGATACGCGTGAGCCGTCCGATGAAGCTCCGTTCTCAGCGCTGGCCTTTAAGATCGCGACCGACCCGTTTGTCGGAAAGCTTGCTTTTGTGCGCGTCTATTCCGGCACCATCAACGCCGGTACCGCGGTCTATAACTCCACCAAGGGCAACCGTGAGAGACTTGGGCGTATCGTGCTGATGCATGCAAATCACCGTGAAGATCTGACGATGGCCTACTCCGGCGATATCATCGCTGCAGTCGGCTTGAAGAACACCACCACGGGCGACACGCTCTGCGACGAAAAGCATCCGATCATCCTTGAGAGCATGGAGTTCCCCGAGCCGGTTATCCGTGTCGCGATCGAGCCGAAGACCAAGGCCGGCCAGGAAAAGATGGGCATCGGTCTTATGAAGCTCGCTGAAGAGGATCCCACGTTCCGCACCTATACGGATGAGGAGACGGGCCAGACCATTATCGCCGGTATGGGCGAGCTGCATCTGGAGATCATCGTCGACCGCCTGCTTCGCGAATTCAAGGTCGAGGCAAACGTCGGCAAGCCGCAGGTCGCCTATAAGGAGACCATCCGCAGGAAGGCCGATGTGGATATGAAGTATGCCCGTCAGTCCGGCGGTAAGGGCCAGTACGGCCATGTCAAGATCCGCATCGAGCCCAATGAGTCCGGCAAGGGTTACGAGTTCATCAATGCCATTGTCGGCGGCGCGATCCCCAAGGAGTATATCCCTGCGGTCGACGCCGGTATCAAGGGTGCAATGCAGACGGGCGTTCTCGCCGGTTACAACGTCGTCGACGTCAAGGTCGAGCTGTACGACGGTTCATATCACGAGGTCGACTCTTCCGAAATGGCGTTTAAGATCGCCGGTTCCATGGCTTTCAAAGAAGCTATGCGCAAGGCCGATCCTGTCATTATGGAGCCGATCATGCGTGTCGACGTCATCGTTCCGGAAGATTATATGGGCGACGTCATCGGAGATCTGAACTCCCGCCGCGGCCAGATCCAGGGCATGGAGGCGAGACCGGGCGCGCAGCAGATCACTGCGATGGTTCCGCTTTCCGAGATGTTCGGCTATGCAACGGACCTTCGCTCGCGTACGCAGGGCCGCGGACAGTACTCCATGGAGCCGAGCCATTATATTGAGGTTCCCAAATCCATTCAGGAGAAAATTGTCAGCGCGCGCGGCAGAAGCGATACGTGAGTTTACAAAAATTCAGTTGCATTCTGACGCAAACTAAGATAGAATAACAGTACTAGCTTAAAACATGATTTGTTTAAGTATAAGGAGGATTTACGAATGGCAAAGGCAAAATTCGAACGTACAAAGCCCCATATTAACATTGGTACCATCGGTCACGTCGACCACGGCAAGACCACGCTGACTGCTGCGATCACCAAGGTCCTCGCGTTCAGAGGCCAGGCCAAGTTCGAAGCGTACGATATGATCGATAAGGCGCCGGAAGAGAGAGAGCGCGGCATTACCATCAACACCGCTCATGTTGAGTATGAGACCGACAAGCGCCACTATGCGCATGTCGACTGCCCGGGCCACGCCGACTATGTTAAGAACATGATCACCGGCGCTGCGCAGATGGACGGTGCGATCCTTGTGGTTTCCGCCGCTGACGGCCCGATGCCGCAGA
>CAKTWY010000116.1 GCA_934630445.1 uncultured Eubacteriales bacterium | reverse complement strand
CGTTATGGACGCATATCTGTTTCAAAACAAACTCTATCCGGGCGGCAACGCCGTAAACGTCGCCGTGCTTGCCGGGCGCTTCGGCGCGCAGGCAGGCTATCTGGGTATCCTCGCTAACGACGCGCCCGGCCGCCATTTCCGCTCCGCACTGCTGGAGGAGGGGCTTGATCTCTCCCGCCTGCGCACGGGCGAAGGGCGCACCGCCTGCAATTACATCACGATCGACGAAAGCGGCGATCGCCATTTCGCCGGCAACAACGGTTCGGACGTCGTACAGATGATGTACGCGCTCGCCCTGAACCGCGCGGACTGCGACTATGTTTCCACATTCGACATTGCGCACACCAGCATCCACAGCCTGATCGACGCGTATCTGCCCGCCCTTTCGCATAAAACGCAGCTGTCGATGGACTACTCAAATGACGGCTACACGCATCAGAACATCGCACAGCTCGCGCCGCTTTTGTCATTCGCGTTCTTCTCCGGCGGCGGCAAAAGCGACGAAGAGGTGCGCGGCCTTGCGCGTTATACCGCCAATCACGGTGCGCGCACTGTCATTGTGACGCGCGGCATGCGCGGCTCCTACATTTTTGAAAACGGCAAAGAGCATTTTCAGCAGGCGTATGCCGCGGAACATGTCGTCGACGCGCTTGGCGCAGGCGACGCGTTTATCGCCTCGTTTCTGACAGAGTATGCCAATTCAAAAGGCGATATCCCTGCGAGCGCTGAAGCCGCCAGTCGCTTTGCCGGCAAGTGCTGCGCGCATTTCGGCGCGTTTGACCACGCCATGGCGCTCCCGCAGGATATGTATCCCTCAGGTGATTCAGACCGTATTTAACCTGCTTTCTCCCATATCAAATGGCAGCGGCATTGCGCCCCGGACGCAATGCCGCTGCCATTTGATATCTTCCCTCCGGAAATGCGCTGCCACGCAAGCCCATTTGTGCGGACACCGGCGCTAAAAACACTTTCAAACGGATAAATGAATTCTTAAAATGCATTTTCCTTGCGATACGTATACATTTGCGTTATAATATGTATATTAAATGAAAGATCCTGCATCCTGTGCGTATATAAACGCGCGGCACGGGGTCTTTTGATACTACGTTCCTTCTATCGGCACGACCGTCCGGCCGCTGCGTGATGGGGATGAATTGGGGTGCTCCATGAACGACGACAAGCGTTTTGCCGTTTTAATCGATGCGGACAATGTTTCCTTTCGCTATATCAAATATATTCTTGACGAGGTATCCAATTACGGCATCGTTACCTACAAACGCATTTACGGTGACTGGACAAGCGCAAACGCCGCGAGCTGGAAAAACGTCCTGCTCGAAAATTCGATTACGCCGATCCAGCAGTACAGTTATACCTTTGGAAAAAATGCGACCGATTCCGCCCTCATCATCGATGCGATGGACATTCTCTACTCGTCTAATGTCGAGGGCTTCTGCATCGTTTCCAGCGACAGCGACTTTACAAAGCTGGCCGTCCGCCTGCGCGAATCCGGCATGATGGTCATCGGCATGGGGGAGAAAAAGACGCCCAAGCCCTTCAGCACCGCATGCAATATTTTCAAATATCTCGATATCCTGACGGAAGACGCCACCCCTGCCCCCGTATCCGCGCCGGACAAGGACGACGCGCGCGGCAGCAAAGAGCCGGAAAACATGACGGACATTGACACCATTCAGAAAGCGATCGTCAATATCATCAATGAAAACGGCGACGAGGACGCGGGCATCGGCATCGGCGAGCTGGGCGACCGCCTTCTGAAACGCTACCCCGATTTCGACGTGCGAAATTACGGATATACCAAGCTGACAAAATTTCTTTCCATCTTCGACTGCCTTGTGTTGACCAAGGCAAAAAACACGGTGTTTGTCCGTCTGGCGGAAAATCCGTCAAACATTGATCTGGTCAAGGGGTCGATCGTGGAATACCTCTCCGCGCGCGGCAGAACCGCGACGAATTTAAGCCTGCTGAATCAATGGCTCTCCGGCCAATATCCAAGCTTTAATGTCAAAAATTACGGATATGCCAATTTTTCTACCTTTATCGACGATATTGACGGGCTCGTCATCTCCAGCAGCGGGAAAAATGGCTGCATCAAAAAGGTATCGCTCCTGCGGGAAACAAACTAGCGTCTTGTGCGGCGCGCCTCTCAACGCGGCAGTTCCACCGAAATCCTGACAAAAAGACAGGTTTTTCCTATGCCCCTTTTTTCAAATAAAGATCTTAAGCAGCTCATCGTGCCGCTTCTGATCGAGCAGGTACTCTCGGTATCGATCGGCATGTTTGATGTCGTGATGATCTCCTCGCTCGGCGAAGCGGCCGTTTCAGGTGTATCTCTGGTTGATATGATCAACGTCCTCATGCTCAATCTCTTCGCAGCGCTTGCCACCGGAGGCGCCGTCGTCGCCGCTCAGATGCTGGGCGCGCACGATCGAGACGGCGCGTGTGACAGTGCGCGGCAGCTCATCTTCATCGCGCTTATTCTGTCGCTTGCGTCACTCGTTCCGCTGTTTCTTCTGCGGCGTGTGATTCTCCGTCTGTTTTTCGGCTCAATTGCAGCCGATGTGATGCACAATGCCCTGATTTATTACTGTTTTTCGCTTGCATCCTATCCATTTATAGCGCTATATCATGCGTGCGCCGCACTCTTCCGCGCGATGGGCAATTCAAAGGTCTCTATGATGATCTCCTTCTTTTCAAATCTTCTGAATATCGCTGGAAATACCCTGTTTATCTTTGTTTTCCATTGGGGCGTGGCAGGTGCCGCAGCGGCAACGCTTGTCTCCCGTGCGGGCGCTGCAGCGGCGACGTACTTTCTTCTGAAAAATCCGCTGCATGAAATCCATATCGACGCTGCTTCCGCCTTCCGCCCAAAGGGGGCGCTGATCCGCCGCATCTTGTATATCGGCATTCCAAACGGTCTTGAGACAAGCCTCTTTCAGCTTGGGCGGGTGCTGGTCGTCAGCATGATATCCGGTTTTGGCACGGTGCAGATCGCCGCCAACGCCGTGGCAAACAACTTTGACAGCCTTGGCTGCATTCCCGGGCAGGCGCTGAGCCTGGCGATGATCACCGTTGTGGGGCAATGTGTGGGTGCGCGCGATCTTGCGCAGGCGTCGCATTATGCAAAAAAGCTAACAAAACTCGCGTATCTTTTTACCGGCGGGGTGAACGCCCTGATTCTGCTCTCGCTGCCGCTGACCCTACGCTTCTATCATCTCTCTGCAGAAACGCTGCGCCTTTCAGCGCTCCTGATTCTGATCCATGACGGCTGCGCCATCCTGCTGTGGCCTGCGGCATTCACGCTTCCAAGCGCCCTGCGCGCGGCCAATGACGTACGCTTTACCATGGTTATCTCCATCTTCTCAATGTGGACGTTCCGCATCCTGTTCAGCTATATCATCGGCGTGCGTCTGGACATGGGCGCACTCGGCGTATGGCTGTCGATGGTGCTTGACTGGATCTTCCGCGCAGCCGCTTTTATCTTTCGCTTTCATCGCGGCGGATGGAAAAAATATGCGCTGCGCACCGAATAATAGAAAGGACGGTTCCTATGCTGGTTTATTCCACGACCAAGACATATCGCACAAAGGCCCATATGGGCATGATTGACGTTACGGAGGATTTTTCCGAGGCAGTCCGCCTTGCATGCCAGACACATCACATCAGCGCCGGTATTATCACCGGCTTTACGACAGGCGGCGTGGCCGGCCTCACGACGCTCGAATATGAGCCGGGCCTTGTCGGGCATGACCTGAAAGCGGCGATGGACATTTTTTCTCCCTATACTGATGAAACCGGCCGGGTGATTCACTACCGCCATCATGAAACCTGGCATGATGATAACGGCTCGAGCCATATTAAAGCCGCGCTTCTTTCACCTTTTATCACAGTTCCGTTTATAAACGGGCGTCTCACACTCGGCCCCTGGCAAAACCTCACGCTGATCGAATGCGATACGCGCGACCGCTCCCGTGAAATCGTTTTTCAGGTGATCGGCGAATAACCGATCGCCAGGCTGAGCCTTGTTTTCCGATTTTTTGCGGGCAGATAAGTCGCCAAATGAAGGGGTAGCTTTTATGAGTAAAATTCGAATTCTGATTGCGGACGACAGCCGCGAGCTTTGCGACATTCTGGAGACCTTTTTGGAAATGACGGAACACCTCACCTGCTGCGGAAAAGCGCATAACGGCAGAGAAACGCTCGAGGTCATCAATCGCCTTTTGCCGGATGTGGTGATACTCGACGTGATTATGCCAAACTTTGACGGCATCTCTGTTCTTGAATCCCTGCAGGAAAATCCTCCTGCAAAGCAGCCCCTGATTATCATCACCTCCGCGATCGGTCAGGATCAAATCATTCGCAAAGCCATGCACCTGGGTGCAAGCTATTACATGATCAAGCCTTACGGCCTGCGGGAACTGCAGAGCCGTATCGAATTGATTGCCTCACCGCTGATCGAAGAAAGCGAATCTCCTTCAGACGATTTGCGCGCCCGGGTGACCTCTCTTATCCGGTCGCTCGGCGTTCCAACAAAGGTTCTTGGTTACCACTATATGATAGATGCCGTAATGCTCCTGATAAACGATGAAAAACTCCTGGCCAAACAGGTCTACGCCACGCTCGCCAAATCCAACAACACCTCTGTTGACAGCGTTGAAAGTGCGATTCGCAAGACGATTGAACGCATCTTTGCGTGTCCAAATCATATTCTTGTTGAAAAATTTGGAACCAGCAGACGCCCGTCCAATGCCCTTTTTCTGACCGTGGTAGCGGAAGATATCAAACAGCAGAGGAGACCTGTCAATGTCGTTGCCGCCGGAAGAGAAGAACACCGTTAGCCCGATTCAAATGGCCGAATTGTTGTCCAGTGCCGCGCAGGCATATTGGTGGACTTACAACTGGCAAAGCGATTGTTTTTCATGCTCTGACCAGCTTTACAACCTGTTGGGCCTGCCGCGTGCAACACGCATCACGTATGCACTTCTGAGTGCTTACGTGCTTCATGACGATCTTGGCCGCATATACCAGCTGATCCACACCCTGCCCCCATCTGAAAAACTGCACGATATCATTCGATTTACCGTGCAGGGTAAAATACTCTGGTTTGAAAATAATGTTACATACTTTCCCGCCACGCAGGAGCGCGGAGCATACGCTGTCGGTTTGATGCACGACGTAACATGGCTGTGCGAGGGGCAAAGCCATGCTTCAACCCAAAGCCCTGAACTGAGTATGATCGCCGACTATCTTTCCCGTATTGCGGACATGGGCAATATTTCCGCGATCTATGCAAATGTACAGACCGCTATCGGTTCAATCATCGACACCGTGCTGATTGAATTCTTTTTTAATCGGAAAGGACAATTCTCCTCCCTGCACCCGCTTGTGCCGGAGCTGCAGGCATTAAACGCCGCGGACTACCTCTCCTATCGCGCGATCCATACGGGAGAAGCGATTCTATGCCCAACAGAACAGCACCCGCATGCTGCGATACGCGATATTCTGACTGCAATGGAAGCAAAAAATATTATTTTTCTGCCCATCAAATATCAGACGATGACACTCGCCTGTCTGACCGTGGCCTTTCGAGAGGATGCGCTCACCAGTGCGCAGCATTTTTTTCTGACAACGCTCTGCGCGCATCTATCCCTGCAGCTGCATGACATCTTTCTCCATCGGGAGCTCGATGAGGAACTGCATGAACGCATTCGTGTGGAAGAATGCAATCTTGAACTGCAAAACGCCATCAAGCTGGAAAAACTGCGTACCGAATTCTTTGGGAACTTTTCACATGAGTTTAAGACGCCCATTAATGTCATTCTCTCCACACTCGAACTTTTTAAGATCAAGCTCTCCATGGAACAGCATCCAATGTCTGACGATTATGAAAAATTTCTCCGCTATATCCGGCAGAATGCTTTTCGTTTGCTGCGCCTTTCTAATAATCTGATCGATGTTACAAAGCTTGAATACGGACAGATACAGCCCTGTTTGAAGCCTTGTGACCTGAATGCCTGTCTGAATGAACTTGTGTCCTCCGTAAATCAGTATGCGCTTTCGCGCGATCTGACGCTCGAATATCAATGTGATTTGGATCCGTCGTCTTCCCTAGTTGTCTTTGATCAGGAAAAAATGGAACGCGCCGTACTCAATCTCCTGTCAAATGCGATCAAATGCACTGCGCGCGGCGGGCATATCACGGTGTGTTTGACACGTACCAAGACAGAGATCCAAATCAGCGTGGCAGACACGGGTTTTGGGATTGCTCCAGAGGCACTTCCACTCATTTTTGACAAGCTGCATGTGTCTAAGACCAATCTGCTGACACGCCCCTGTGAGGGAAGCGGACTTGGCCTGTCGATCGTGAAATCGCTTGTCGAGCTGCACCGCGGGCGCGTCTGGGCAGAAAGTGAACTTGGAAAAGGCTCTGTCTTTCATATTGCTTTCCCTGCGAATTTGACGCCGTGCGCAGAAAATGCCACGCTTTCCGCTTCCTTCCAGCCGCAAAAGCCTGGTTACACAAGAGCAGAACTCGAGTTCTCCTGGCTCGACTGCGACTAATCGGTTGCATTGATATGCGGTCATTGTTGTTTTCAATTGCTGTGCAAAAAACTTCTGTTTCAGGACCTCCGACAGTCATAGAAAAACCTGAAAAAACAAAAGCTGCGATGCAGATGCATCGCAGCTTTTTGATATGCACGCAGCTTACTTGACTTCGACAGGAGCGCCGGCTTCTTCGAGCTTCTTCTTGATCTCTTCCGCCTCGTCCTTGGAAATGTTCTCCTTGACCGGCTTCGGAGCGCCGTCAACGAGCTCTTTCGCTTCCTTCAGGCCGAGACCCGTGATCTCACGGATGACCTTGATGGTAGCGATCTTGTTCGCGCCGGCGCCCGCGAGGACGACGGTGAACTCAGTCTTCTCTTCCGCAGCAGGAGCCGCAGCACCAGCAGCAGGACCAGCGACCGCAACCGGGGTCGCGGAAACGCCAAATTCTTCTTCGAGCGCTTTTACGAGCTCGGCAAGCTCAAGAACCTTGAGCTCTTTTACAGCTTCCATGATTTCAGAAACTTTAGACATGGTAGTAAAACCTCCAATTTTTTATTTTAGTGCCCATAATCGGGTATCCCGCCGGGATTATTCTGCGGCAGGCTCAGACGCGGCCTCAGAAACGGCAGCCGCAGCCACAAGCTCGGACACCGACTTGTCGTCCATGCCCTCGAACTTCTTCGCGATCGCGTCCAGCGCGATAACGAGCTGGGTAATGGGATAATTGAAGCCATAGAGAACCTGCGCGATCATACCCTCTCTCGACGGCAGTTCGGCAAGGCGCTTGATCTCAGCCTCATCGACGAGTTTGCCCTCGACGAAACCGGCCTTGATGCGAAGGAACTTTTCCTTTTCCTTCTTCTTCATGAAATCGTTGATGATCCTTGCCGGAGCGATGGGATCCTCCATGCTGATGGCGAGCGCTGAAACGCCGTTCAGCTTCTCATCAAGCGCTTCAAAGCCGATCTGGTTGGCGGCAAAGCGTGTAAGCGTATTCTTCACAACAGAATACTCGACGCCCGCCTCGCGCAGCGCGCGGCGAAGCTTCGTATCCGCCTCAACGGTAATGCCCTGATAATCGACGAGCACGCCCGCGGCGGCATTTTGCATCTTATGCGCAAGATCCGCTACGATCTGCTTTTTCTGCTCCAAAACTTTTGCGTTAGGCATTGCAATTCACCTCCTATGATTAAGAT
>CAKTWY010000115.1 GCA_934630445.1 uncultured Eubacteriales bacterium | reverse complement strand
GATAATATAATCGCGCTTGCAGAAGTAAGCGCCGCTCCCGGCGCAGGCATACCGGCCCGCAAAGCCGTAGCGCGGCTTCACGCCGCCGAGCAGACGGATGAAAACGCCGTGGACAAGCTCGTGCAGCACGACGCCCGCCGCTGCTCCGGCAAGCGCTGCAGCCAGCTTCAGCGGCACATGCCCGCCGGAAAAGGCAGCGCGCAGCGGAACAAAATGCGCGCCGGCCGCGGCGAGCACAGCCGCGATGACAACCGCCGCGCCGCTGACGATGCGCGCCTGACGCGGGTCCGTCCGAAGGTCAACGCGCGCTCGCTCGCAGTATCCGTGCGGGAGCGCGGCGGCGTTTTTCATTTTTCTTCCTCCCAAAGCGCAGCTTCGGCATGCGCAGCAGATCTGTTTGACTCTTTGCCCCGTGCAGCGCCGGCTAAATGCGGTTCACCGCGCTGAAAAGGCCCTTGATCGACGCGGCGACGATATCCTCGTCCACCCCGACCCCCCACACGCGGCGCTGATCGGCCGTATCAAGGCCGACATAGCTGACCGCGCGGGAAGACGAGCCGCGCTCGAGCGCATGCTCTTTATACGTCGCAATGGTGTACTGCAGGCCGAACTGCTTTTTCAGGGCGTTGGATACGGCGTCAAGGCGGCCGTTGCCGCTGGCGCTGACGGTGCGCAGGCAGCCCGCATGCTCGACCGTCAGCACGACCGATATGCTGCCGGCATGGCGGGTAAAGTGATAATCGTCGAGCTTATACGTTTTTTCGCCGTTGACATACGCCTTTTTAAACGCGTCGAGCACCTCTTCAGGGCTAAGCTCTCTGTGCGCGTGGTCGGAAATGCTCTTGACGAGGTAGCCGACGGCCTCGCGCATCTGTGCGGGAAGATCCAGGCCAAAATTCTGCTCAAGCACATACGCGACGCCGCCCTTGCCGGACTGGCTGTTGATGCGGATGACGTCCGTCTCGTACTCGCGCCCGACGTCGTGCGGATCGATGGGCAGATAGGGAACGCTCCAGCGGTCATCCTCATGCCCTTCGCGCCATTTCATGCCCTTGGCGATGGCGTCCTGATGCGCGCCGGAGAACGCGGCGAAAACGAGCTTGCCCGCGTAGGGCTGGCGCTCGTATACGGGCATGCGCGTGACGCGCTCATAAAGGCTGCACACCTCCGGCATATGGGAAAAGTCGAGCTTCGGGTCGACGCCGTGGGAAAAGAGGTTCATCGCCAGGGTCACGATGTCGACGTTGCCGGTGCGCTCGCCGTTGCCGAACAGCGTGCCCTCGACGCGCTCCGCGCCCGCGAGGAGCCCCAGCTCCGTATCAGCGACGGCGCAGCCGCGGTCGTTGTGCGGATGAAGCGACAGCGTGACCCCGTCGCGGTATGTCATGTGGGTGGAGATGTATTCGACCTGCCCGGCGTACACGTGCGGAAGGGAGAGCGCCACTGTGGCGGGCAGATTGATGATGGCCTTCTTCTCCGGCGACGGGCGCCAGACGTCCAGCACCGCGTCGATCACCTCGAGCGCATACTCCGGCTCGGTGGCGGTGAAGCTCTCGGGCGAATACTCCAGACGGTAGTCGCCGCGCGCCCCGTCCGCGAGCTCTTTCAAAAGCATTGCCCCGTCGACGGCGATTTTTTTGATCTCCGCCTTCGATTTGTGAAAGACCTGCTCGCGCTGCACGGCGGAGGTCGGGTTATACATATGCACGATCGCGCGCTCTGCGCCCGCGATGGCCTCGAACGTGCGGCGGATGATGTGCTCGCGCGCGGGCGTAAGGACCTGGATGGTCACGCCCGCGGGGATGAGCTTTTCGTCGATGAGGCGGCGCACGAACTGGAACTCCGTATCCGACGCGGCGGGAAAACCGACCTCGATTTCACGAAAGCCGATCTGCACCAGGAGATTGAAAAAAGCAAGCTTCTCTGAGACGCTCATCGGCGTGACGAGCGCCTGATTGCCGTCGCGCAGATCGACGCTGCACCAGATGGGCGCGTGCTCCAGCCAGGTGCGCTGCATCCAGTTGGCCTGCGCCGCGGGCGGATCAAAATAGCCCCGGCCGTATTTCTGATAATTCATCGCTCACGCACCCTTTCCCTCCCGGCGGCGCGCCGCCGCATAAAAAAAGCCTCCGCCCTCCATGACCCAGGTCATGAGAGACGGAAGCACATGCTTTCCGTGGTACCACTCTCGTTGACGGCAATGGCCGTCCGCTCTGCCGCATCGGCTCGACGCGAATGCGCGCCCGGATAACGGTGGGCAGGACCGTTCGCACTTACTGACCCCGAAGGGTGTTGGGCTGACCGCTCCGGGGTGAGCATGCCGCGCAGACTGCCGCCTCGCACCACACGGCGGCTCTCTGAAAACGTCTTTGCGCGGGGTTTTACCCCTTCGATGCGTTTGGAGATGATTTGGAATTATCATATCGAACTTTTTCCCCATTGTCAAGCCCCTGCTGCGCCAAAAAACCCATTCCATGCGTCATCATATGCTCGGCCATGGATGCAAGCTCGTCCACGTCGACCGCCATCCCTTCAGAAAGCCATTTGCGCAGAAGGGCGACGCAGCCGCCGCTTACAAAGGCGTAAAAATAATCGAGCTCTTTCGCGCCCGCGCCTTTGAAAAAACGGGTGTAATTTTCCAGCACGCGCTCGCGTCCGAAGCTCAGAAGCCGCACGGCGAACGCCTTATCTCCATGCTCGCCGAGGGTGACTGTGCAAAGGTCCGCGTTGTCGCGCAGGCAGCGGAAAATGCCCCGCGTGATCTTCAGCGGCGTCAGCTCCCCCTCCTCGCCCTGCAGAAGCGGGCGCATGGCGATCTGAAACTCCGTGAACATCTCCGCTTCCATCTGCCCGAGCACGTCATACATATCGCGGTAATGCGCGTAGAAGGTGCCGCGGCTGATGCCGGCGGCGGCGCACAGCTCCCGCACGGTAATGCTTTGCAGCGGCTTTTGACGCAGAAGATCCGTAAACGCACGTCGGATCATCAGCTTTGTGACACGGATGCGATGGTCTTCTTTCATTTTGCGCCTCCGTCATCGGGAACGTAAACTTATTGTGACAATGCGCGCTTTCCGGACAAAGGGTGTGCACTGTGTGCAGTATCGCGACAGCGCGCGCCGATCTGCCCATTGCTGCAGGGGGATATCCCCATTATAATACAGGCAAGGACAAAAATATACACAATGTTTATAAAAAGCCCACTTTGTTGGGCAGCGAAAGGAGCACATGATGCCGGTATTGTATCTTGTGACAGGCGCCGCGGGGCATCTGGGCGGCGCGATCGTGCGGCTGCTGCAGCCCGCAGGGCTGCGCGTGCACGGTGGGAGACGTGCGCGACGTGCGCTCGCTGCGCGCCCTCTTTGAAAATGCGCAGGGCTGCGAGCTGATCGTACTTCACACAGCCGCGATCGTCGACATCGCGGCGCATGCGCCGAAGGCGATGTACGACGTCAACGTCGGCGGGGTGAAAAACATGCTCGCCCTCAGCCGCGAATACGCAGTGCGCCGGTTCGTATATGTCAGCTCCGTACACGCCATCCCGGAGGTGTGCCCGCCGGCGGCGATCCGCGAGGCGGCGCATTTTTCGCCGGAGCTGGTGCACGGCGCGTACGCCCGGACAAAGGCAGAGGCCTCCCAGGCGGTGCTCGACACCGCGGCGCAGGGCCTGGACGCGGTGATCGTGCACCCGTCGGGCATCCTAGGCCCGTACTGTGCGGGCGGGAACCACCTGGTGCAGATGATCGAGGATTACGCCCAGCGCAAGCTCCCCGCGGCTGTCGCGGGCGGGTACGATTTTGTCGACGTGCGCGACGCGGCGTGGGGCGTCGTGGCGGCGGCAGACAGCGGCCGGCGCGGGGAGTGCTACATCCTCTCCAACCGCCGGTATGAGATCCGCGACGTGCTCGCCATGGCGGCGCGCTTCTGCGGCGGCAGGCGCCTGCCCGTGCTTCCGCTCTGGAGCGCGCGGGCGGCCGCGCCCCTTTTCGCACTCGCGGCACGCGCGCGGCGTGAACGGCCGCTCTACACCCCCTACTCGCTGGAAACGCTCGGCAGCGGGGTTCGCTTTGACCATTCAAAGGCGACGCGCGAACTGGGGTATCATCCGCGCGGGCTCCTCTGCACGGTGCGCGACACGCTGGCCTGGTATGCCGCAAAGAAGCGTTCCGCCATCCCCGGCATGCCGGGATAGGTAAAAAAAGGCTGAGCGCTGCCGCGGCAGCGCTCCGTCCAGCTGGAATACGGTCAATGCCGGCGCGCCGCAAAATAAGCGCGGCGCGCCGGTGCATTTTGATGTACACCCCGAACATCCCCGGCAGGGTGCAGCCGCTTACCGGCTGCGCGCGGCCCGCTTATGGAACACGGCCGCCAGCACGGCGCAGGCGGCGATACCGGCTGCATAGGGGATGGCCAGCAAAAATGCCGTTTCTGCCGGCGCGCTGAAGCCCCTGTGCGCGATGCCGCACTGCATGCCGGCATAATTGTAGGCCACGACGGCGCACATCAGATCGGACAGGATCACCGCAAGCGCGGCGAACACGCGAAACAGCACTGTTTCTCTGCGCATAAAAAGACCTCCAGATCATTTTTTCCTGAGCGCCAGGAAGACCCCGGCGGCCAGCGCGAGGATACACAGCAAAAACCAAATGCCCGTGCCCGTCAGCGTGACAGTGGAAGATGCGTCCACGCGCTCCAGCGCATCGGGGCGCGCGAGCATCACAACGCCCCCGATGCAAAGCCAGACGCATGCGAACAGGCACAGGAAAATCCCCACCCGGCGCCCGGTGCTCCGGCCGCACGCCTGCGTGCCGGGCGGTTCCTGCTCCGGCGCTCTGACGGGAGCATCTCCATCCTTTGTCAGCTCGTCGATCGTGACGCCGAAAAACGCGCTGAGCGCGACGAGCTTATCCAGCTCCGGCACGGACGCGCCGCTCTCCCATTTTGAAACGGCCTGTCTGGAAACGCCGACCGTTTCCGCAAGCTCCTCCTGAGAAAGGCCGGCCCTGCGGCGGAGCGCACGGATCTTTTCAGACAGCATGTTGATAAACCTCCTTTGCCCATACCATACCGCGAAGGGGCGCAAACATCCACCATCTGCGGCTGGCGTTTGCGCAACTGCCGGTTGCGCGCATTTTTTAACCGGCAAGCGCCCTTTCGCAGGATGCGAAAGGGCGCCCAACAAACCGTCACGGCGCATCAAACACCTCGCCGAGCCACTGCAGGAAGGCAGATGCCCGCGCATTGAGCAGGCGCAACTCCGGAAACGTCTTTTCAAGTGTGTATTCGAGGTAATTCCTGTGCATCATTTTATTGCGCTCCTGCCCGATGATGAGAAACGCCTCGATCTGCTGTGCACGTTCCGGATCCTTTTTTATTTCCGCCTGGATGCGTACCTTAAAATCGGAGCCAAACAAACCCAAAAAGCTGCCGATGCTGCTGGTCTGATCCCAATTAAAATAGGTGTGGTACTTTCGGTTGACCGCGCAGTTCATCGCCAGTGCGGCGAGGCGTTCATCGTCGGTATGGCTGCGAATAAATTGCTCAAGGATGCGCGTGATCTGATTTTCATAATAACTTGCGCAGGAGAGAAGATAGATTTTTCTTGAATGGTTCTCCAAAAAATTCGCCATCGAAAGCTGATTGTTTTCCAAAAGAAACGCATGCAGCTCAGCGTAATCTGTCTCGAATGTCTTGAGCGGCGAAACCATACGCCGCCTCCTCAATACACGCGGATGATGGCCTTGGCGCGGTTCATACGCGTGGAGACATTGCTTTTTGACGCAATGTCGCGCAGCGTCGCCGCGGTAAAATCCGCATCCCGTTTCAGAGCGCGCACATCATCCGCGCGCACTTTGCCCTGCACCAGTTCACGCCGGGCAAAGACCGGGGCACACACCGCCACAAACACCGATTCAAAGAGAGAGACCCAGAACTGTCCGCTCTTGGACAAAAACTCCTCGGCGGAAATATCCGTTATGCTTCTGAAAAACGATTCCAGCAGCCGGCCCAAGTAGGAAATCATATCGGGCGGAAACTGCGCCGCCTCTTTTGAAAAGGCGTTTAAGAATTTGGTAATCGACGGCGTATATGTCTCATGATGAAAAAGCATTGCAAATGAACGCAGAAGAATCTCCACATCTTTAAAATGGATATCGGGTGTTTTCTGCCGCAGAAGACTCCGCCAGGCAGACTGATTGTTCCAATTGATCACTGCACGGTAGAACTCGGAGTAATACATGCTCATGCGGATCTCCTGGGCGGAAAGGTTCTGTCCACCGGTATTGAGGCGGTTGAAGATCTCGTAAATGGAGGAGTCATCATCCGGCTCATTCTGCTTGATCACAACGGAACGCACCGTACGCATGATCTCAAACGTATACTTATATTGCCCGAGCGTCTCATACTTCAGGCGATTGAGCTTATTGACCTCGCGTGCGACAGGCGCGGGAAGCGACAGACTGAAATTTGTAAAATACCGGTCATCGGACAAAACGCTCTGATCGATTTTTGTATCGCCGGTAAAGTACGCGCGGAGCGCGGCGCGTCCTTCCTTTGTCGGGAAGCGCTGCTTGATAAAAAAATAGATGGACAGCAGGCGCTGTTGTCCGTCGATTACATAAAAATTGTTCTTCCCCTTTTCGTAGAGGAACACCTGCGGAATCGGCAGGCCGAGAATGATCGATTCAATCAGGCGGGAGGCGCGTCTCTGATCCCAAACGTAATTTCTCTGAAACGGAGGCATGTGATGATCACACCGTTGTCAATCAGGCTGTAGAGCGTATGGTATATGAAACGCAAAACAAGCGCTCGCGCTTGTTTTGAGAACGGAAGCTGCTTGCCGCCGATTGCGGCGGCTCAGGGTGTGCAGCCGGGGAATGAATCCACGGTCGCACAAACATTCAGCACGCAGAAATGCGGTGCACGCACAGCGCACAGCCGCATTTCCACGTACGTACCTGCGGGCACAAACTTTTTATGGTATAATATCCGCTTTTCGGTTATTATACCATAGCAAAAACACGCTGTATAGCGCGCCTGAGAGAATTTTTATTCGCTTTACAGTGTTTTTTGTCCTCAGCGATCAATGCAGCCGCAGGAAGGCCAGAAGGATGAGCAGCGCCCCGCCGAGCCAGGAAATATCCGCGTGCAGTTTCTCCGTCAGGCGGCGGCCGGCCGCACCGCCTGCCAGGATCGCCGCGCCGCCGATGACAAACGAGCACACAAGGGCCTGCGGAACGTCGATGCGCGTCATCGCCGCGCCGAATCCCACCGCGAGCCCGTCGAGCGAGAGCGCGAGTGCCAGAGGCGCTGCTTCCGCAGCGGAGAGAATGCGCGATTCGTCCGCGTCGGCAAGCTCCGGCTCGGCATAAACCTGCAGAACAAACGCAAGGCTGGACACGGAAAATGTAAACGCTTTGGAAAAACCGGTATGCCGCCGGATCAGCGTTTTAATGGCGCTGTCGAACAGCTTTATCAAGCCGAGCAGGAATAATAGCGCAAAGCAGAGCATATTTGTACTTTGGACGGGGAAAAGCGGCCTGAGCACGCCGCCTATACAAAGCGACAACGCGAGAACGGCCGTGCAGACAAGGTTCATCACCAGCGCGCTGCGCACTGGAATGCGGATGCGCCGCATACCGTAGGACATGCATGCGACAAACATATCAACTGAAAGCGCCGTAACAAGGACGAGAGACTCAAAAAACAGGGGAAATGAACCGGACAATCAAACCGCCGCCTTTTCTTTTCTTCCATCCTATTCCACTGCTTGTGCTCGTGCTACCCCGCGCCACTGTTCCGGCACATATCCATGCGTGCTGCAA
>CAKTWY010000114.1 GCA_934630445.1 uncultured Eubacteriales bacterium | reverse complement strand
GTGCACCCGCATGCGGTGCACTCCGCGCGGCATTAAAAAGAAAGTTGTGATGAATGAATGCGAAACAGGAGTATAGGCAGGCGAATGCTGAAAAACGATATTATCGCTTATGCGCTTTTAGCGCCGGCATTGCTCATGTTTGCCTATTTTGTCCTGATCCCGGCGATTCAAACGTTTTACATCAGTTTGACCAGCTGGGAAGGGATCGGTCCTAAAACCTTTGTCGGATTAAAAAATTATCGGGATATGCTCACAGACAGCAACGGCGTGTATAAGACTGCTCTGAAAAATAATATTATTTGGACCGTTGTATCGATGACGATACCGGTCGGCATAGGCCTTTTTCAGGCAAACCTTCTTGTACGCGGCGGTTTGAAGCGAGCGAAACTGTATCAGCTGATCTATTTTTTGCCGCAGATCATTTCTATGGTTGTCGCAGCCGTAATCTGGAAGTGGATCTATGACCCTGTCATGGGGCCGCTCAACGGCATCTTAAAGCTTTTGGGGTTTGAAGAGCTTTCAACAATCGGCTGGCTTGGGAACCCGGACACGGTTATGATCGCGCTGTGCGTTGTCAATGTATGGATTCATTATGGTTTCTGCTGCGTGGTATTTACCTCAGCAATGCAGGGAATTGACAAAGAATATTATGAAGCCGCAATGATAGACGGCGCCAGCAGGACAGTGCAGTTTTGGAAGATCACCTTTCCGGGTATCAGAGAGGCGATGACGACGGTTCTCACGCTGACGATGATCTGGTCTTTCAAAGTGTTTGACATTGTGTTTGCAATGACGAAGGGCGGTCCTGGCCAGCATTCGTACGTAATTGCGCTCTACACATATATGGAGGGCTTTATCTATAACCGCCTTGGCTTTGCATCCGCCATTACCGTATCGCTGACCATCCTGGTGCTCTCCATGTCGAAAATATTTGTGTGGCTGAGAGACCGCGGCAGAGAGTAGGAGGAAATATGAAAGACTCGATTGGATTTAAAATTTACGCAAAAATATCGGCGCTGTTTTTTGCGGTTATCACGCTCCTGCCGTTTGTGCTTTTGCTTTTTACCTCTGTGCGCACGATGGAGGACATCTCAAAAAACGGCCCGATCGCATGGCCGGAAAAATTTGTTTTTTCAAACTTCGCAGAGGCGTGGAAAATCGGCAATTTTGCGGTGTACTATAAAAACAGTATTATCGCGGCGGTTGTTACTGTGGCGGTCGTTCTGGTGCTTGCGCTGCTTGGCGCCTATGTCTTTACGTTTTTGGACTTTCACGGTAAAAAATTTATGTTTTCTCTGATTCTTCTGGGCCTGATGATTCCGTTTCAGCAGATCATGATCCCGCTTTTCCATACACTGAAAGATTTGCACCTTTTGAATACCTTGTGGGCCATCATCCTGCCGCAGATAGCGATGGAAATTTCCTTTGGAATCTTTTTACTCAGGGGCTTTATGCGTGAACTTCCATACGCGCTGATCGAATCGGCGCGTCTTGACGGTGCGAATGAGCGGCAGACGCTTTTCCATATTGTGGCGCCGCTTGTAAGGCCGGCGCTTGTAGCGCTGCTCATCTTTACGGCGATGTCGAGCTGGAATAACTTCATGCTGCCCACAATTATGGTGCAAAAAGACGCTCTCAGGACCGTTCCGGTGGGCCTTAACTATTTCAAAGACCAACATTTTACCGATTTTCCGATGATGTCTTCGGCGTCAATCATTATTATCGCACCGATCGTCGTCATTTATTTGATTTTCCAGCAGAAGATGATCCAGGGAATGACCGTTGGCTCGGTGAAAGGATAGGTGTATCTTATGTGCAGCCATGTTTTACTGGAACGGTCGCTCACTCTAACATCTGAAAACGAAAAGACAAATATTGTAATTCCTTTCCGGGTTGATGAACCGTATGATGAAATTTATGTCGACACATGTTTTTATCCAAAATACTTTTACGATTACGTTCAGTCAGAGCAGATGATCGAGGAATGTGTGCAGCGCTATCAGCTTGATCCGCAGACAGATGTCTATGAGGGAGGCGACGAGGTTCTTCCCCTGTGTAACCACGTTACGTTTTCCATGGATATGAACGGGAGATATATTGGCAGTGCCCTGCGTCATGGCAATGCGCAGCATATCGTTCTGAAAAGCGGCGGGTCGTCGCCGGGCTTTTCACTTGCAGAACTTGAATCGGGCGAATGGAAGTTTGTGATCAATGTGTTCGCACTGATCACGAAAAAATGCGATTATCAGGTTCAAATCACGGGAATCAGGAGGTAGCCGCGATATGAAATGGATTGCATGCGAACTTCATACGCATACGGTGCACAGCGACGGTCAGTTCACGCTGTCCACCCTTACGCAGCGCGCAGCAGAGATTGGCCTCGACGCGGTTGCCCTGACCGACCACAATGCCGTGTCGGCGATTGGCGAGGCGGAAACAGGCGATTATCCGTGCGGAATTATCAACGGGCTTGAATGGACGACATATTATGGGCATGTTCTGGTTCTGGGTGCTTCACGGTATGTCGACTGGCGCGATGTCACTCCGGAAAATATCGACGAAAAGCTCCGTGCCGTGAAGGCAGCAGGCGGTTTGACCGGTATGGCGCATCCTTATGCGGCCGGCGGACCCGTGTGTTGCGGATGCTTTTGGGAGTTTCGCCTGCAGGATTGGGCGCTTCTCGATTATCTTGAGATCTGGTCGGGCGGCACGCCGCAGCTTACCGGGTATAATAGGCGGGCTCGGGAGCTGTGGAACAGGCTTCTTGACAGAGGCTTTCGCACCACGGCGGTATCCGCGCGGGACTGGCATGGAGGAGAGGACGACAGCAAGCCATATGGCGTGACGTACCTGCTGGTCGATGAGAATGAAACTCTGACCGACGCGGCAAAAGATGCGCTGAAAAAGCATAGAGCGTTTGTCAGCGTAGGACCAGAGCTGACTGAATTCAGCGCACGGCGGGCGTTGCATACCGCACAAATGGGGGAGAGCATGACGCCGGGTAAAGTCAGCGTTACGCTTCGGTTTCAGGTAGGCCGCCGTTTTCATGCGTGGAAAAACTTTCACATCAAACCGGAAAAGATTGTGCTGCTTCATTCAGGCGGCGTTTTGGCAGAGATGCCGTATGAGGAAGATGTAATGCTTACCGTCAACGCCGTCGAACCGGAAAAGTGGATGCGCGCAGAGGTGTGGGGAACGATGAATGGCAGCCGGTGCGAACTGCTCGTGAGCAACCCGATTTTTATAGAAGGTTGAGACTGGAACACGCGCTGAGTAATTCAAAGGACATCAACCAAAACGGAACAGAAGCGATACATATGACAAGAAGCTGTCGCAGTTTATACTGCGACAGCTTCTTGTCATTGAACAAATAGAAAATTAAATGTATAGACGTTTGACATGCAAAAAGTGCTTTGGGATCGTTCGCATGGCATTTTCCGTGTGAATCAACCGAATAACGACGTCAGCAGACATTCTTTATTTGACAGGCAGAAAATGTTGCAGCGCTTTGCTGATCGCGGTGCCGGCAATGAAGCAGACCACCGCTTCAAGAAGGCCCTGCAGGCCGACGAACGCGAGGACGAAGGGGATGACGTTCATACCCGCCATCATCTCCTGAATAAATGGAGTGCTGCCAAAGCTCAGCATCAGGGTAGTCATAAAAAAGAACGTGTTGAGAAGCGCGCCGCCAAGGCTCGCCGCGCCGAAGGAAAGGAGCTTTGTCCGGTCAACTTTATGCAGCGCACGGAAAAGATATCCGCACAACAGCCCTGCAAGCAGGCGCGGGAAGAAGCAGGTCACAAACGTAAAAAACGGATTGATCGCAAGAAGGGAACCGCCGAAGGTACTCGCACCGAAACAGGTGCCGAAGCTTGTCAAACCAAATATGCCGCCGAGGATCGCCCCTTCTGCCGGGCCAAGGATAATGGCGCCGATGACGACCGGGATCATCAAAAATGTGATTTCCAGCCCTGCGGTCCTGAAATAGCCGAGCGGCGTGTACGCCATGATGAGCTCGAGCGCGACAAGTATGGCCAAACGTGTCATCCTGCCGACATTGATTGTGGATTTGCGCATATTCAATTACCTCCTGCTGCTGTTCTATGTAAGATACAGCGCATAAAATTTATATAAAGCCCTGCTGGGCCTTATACCGCGATAGTGTGGTTCTTCGCAAAAATGATGCGCAGCCCGTGCAGAGGCAGATGCTCACAAAGCTCCGCCTTGCGTCTGCAGTGCGGCAGGATTGCCTCTGCGAACTGCCCGGACGCGACGATGTGCACCGCGCTTTTGAGTTCTGCCTCGATGCGTTCGGCCAGGCCGTCAAGCATTGCCGCCGTTCCGAAGATCACACCGGATTGCATCGACTGTACAGAGTTTTTTCCGATTACAGAAGGCGGAGAACCAATGCCAATATGGGGCAGTAAAGCTGTGTGACTTGTCAGGGCATCAAGCGTGAGCCCTACGCCGGCGGAGATGATCGCGCCGCGATAGGAGCCGTTTTTGTCGAGTACGCTTACCGTTGTCACCGAGCCAAAGTCAAAAAGCACGCACGGAAGGGGAAAGCGCGCCGCTGCTGCAACTGCCGCGGCAACGAGGTCGCCGCCGAGCTGTGCGGGATTCTCGATGAGGATATTAAGCCCTGTTTTGACGCCGGGACCGAGAACAAGCGCGGCGCAGCCTGTGAGCGTTTGAATGGCTTCTGAGAAAATGGGGATGAGCTCCGGCACGACCGACGCTAGCGCCGCCTCGCCAAAATCTGTAGGGAGCGCGCCGTGAAGACGCAAAAGGCTTTCCAGCTCTACTGCGTACTGATCCGCCGTGCGGCGCGGAAGGGTCGCCATGCTTGTGACAAAACGCAGCCGATCACCGTCAAAAGCGCCGCAGCTGATGAACGAATTGTCGATACAGACCGTCAGGAGCATTTGAAGCCCCCCTTTCGCTTAGAGTATACTAGAAAAAATGGGATATTACAACGGCAAAAGAGACAAAATCTGCTCTTTAAATGGCAAAAAACATCATGATCCCGTCGATTGAAAGCGCTTCACGCCAAAGCGCCACGCAAAGGCGCACACGCCGAGAAAGGCAAATGCCGCAAGCGGGAAAAACGCCGCCGCAGCGCTCTGTGTACGGTCGAGCAGAAATAAAAGCGGGTAATACTGCACGCAGGCGATAGGGATAACGTAAGTGAGGAATTTCAGTACCCCATCTCCATAGATGCTCACCGGATACTGGCTGAACTCCTGTCCGCCGTAAGTGAAGATGTTGAGCACTTCCAGGCCTTCGATCGTAAAAAACGTAAAGGTCGCGTATAAAATAAAAAGTCCGAAAAACAGAGCTGTTCCGCCGAGGATCATCAGCAAAAGCGTCAGCAGCTTCGCGCCTGTCCAGTTGATCGCGCTCGCCGGGAGGGCGTAACACAGGATTAGGATTGCCTGAAACAGCCGTCCAATACGCGAAAGTTCCATTTTAGCGGAAAGCACCTGGAACATCGGACTGCGCGGCCTGACAAGGATGCGGTCGAATTCGCCGTTGGAGATGACCTGTGGAAACAGATCGAATCCACGGCCGAAACACTCGGCCAGCGCGAAGGACATGGTTGAGATGGCATAGCATAAAAGCACCTCTGAAAAGGTAAAACCGTCGACCGTGTGGAAACGTGCAAACATAAATGCAATCGCGAGGAAGGCTGTGAACGCAGAAATGAACTGTCCTGCCGCCATCATGCAGAAGGAGGCTTTGTACTGCATTGCGCTTTTTATATGGATCGCGAGATAACGCATGTAAAGTTTCATCCCTTTAACCTCCTTGCACGATAACACGTTTGAGCGCATGCTGCATCGTAATTTTTCCAAAGAGAATGAGCGCCGCCATCCAGAAGACCTGAAGCGCCAAAGCTTTATAAAGATCGCTCCCTGACAGAACTCCGTTGAAGATCAGGAATGGAGTATTGAGCATCGACGTCGTCGGCAGATAGGAAAGCGCGGCATAAAGCCCGTCCGGCAAAAAAGGAAGCGGTATGCTCGAGCCGGAGAGAAACTCAATGATCGGGCCGACGAACATGCGCAGCCCCTGCTGCGACATGGTGTAAAAGGTGTAGATGTAAATCAGCATGCAGAACGCCACCGTGACAGCCATGCCAAGCAGGAGCGATAAAAAGAAGAGGAGCATGCGCCCAATGCCCGGAAGCTGCAGCGTATACGGAGCGGGGAGAAACAGGGCGATGACCAGAATGGGCAGGCAGCGAAGGACAGCTTTGGCCAGGCGCATAGCGACGTTTTTAAAAAACCACATTGCATACAGGTCGATTGGCCTGCAAAGCTCGTACGCAACGTTTCCGTTGGTGATCGAAGATATGATTTCCGAATCGAGAAACCAGACCATCAGCAGTGCAAGGAAGGCCTGCTGCAGCCATATATAGGAGGCCGTCTGCGCAAGCGACATGGGAAATGCAGAGGCATCGCTGCGATAAAAGGCAGAAAACATTAAAATGAGCATAAAGCCCCATGCAAATTGCGTGGCGATGCCGGCAAGCGCTGCAGCGCGATACTGAAGACCGGCGATAAAACGCATGCGCAGCAGAGAGAGATACTTTTTCATATCGCATACTCCCGGTAGAGCGCCGCCGCCATTTGTTCGAGATTCTCATTTTCGCAGATGTATTTCTCTTTCAGCGCTTCCCAGCTTCCGTCAAGAAGGATGCGTCCGTGCCCGATGAGCAGAATGCGCCGCGTGAGCGCTTCGATATCCTGCATGTCATGTGTGGTGAGGATGACCGTCGTGTCGCGTTCACGGTTGATCCGAGAAATAAAGTCGCGGATTGCGAGCTTTGACACCGCGTCAAGACCGATCGTCGGCTCGTCGAGAAAGAGTGTGCGCGGTCTGTGCAGGAGCGCGGCTGCAATCTCGCACCGCATGCGCTGGCCGAGAGAGAGCAGGCGCGCCGGAGTGCGCAGAAGCTCGTCAAGGTCCAGCAGCTCGGTAAGCTCCGTCAGGCTCTCATGGTATTCCTGCTCGGAGAGCGCGTAGATATCGCGCAGCAGCTCGAACGAATCGATCACCGGCACGTCCCACCAAAGCTGCGAGCGCTGACCGAATACCACGCCGATGTGCGCCACATGTGCCTTCCGGTCCAGCCAGGGGGTGCGGCCGTCGATCAGACATTCGCCGCTGTCCGGTGTGAGAATTCCGCTCATGATTTTAATGGTGCTGCTTTTTCCAGCCCCGTTCGGACCGATATAGCCGACCATTTCGCCGTCCTCAATGGTAAAGGACACCCGCTCGAGCGCGCGAACCTCTTCATATTTGCGGCTGAACAGGGCGCGCACAGCGTTTCCGAAGCCCGGATCACGGCGAAAAACATGATAGGTCTTACATACGTTTTTCAGCACGATCACGTTTATCCCTCCTTTGTTTTTCCCACATAAAACGTGAAGAATAAAAATTATATGACATGTTTACAAAAATGTCAAGGAAAAGATTCGATTTTTGTTATTTCAGTAAAAACAGCATGGGATTAGCCAGCATACATCGGTATTTCCTGCGCACGGCTTTACAAACGATAAAGAACGGGATATAGTTAAAATAGAACATATATTCGAAAATGACTAAGAAGAAATTCTGATGAGGAAAACAGGAGTTTTTTGCGGACAATGGCGGACACGCTGGTCCGGTGTACAGGGGGAACGCACCGCTATCTTTTGCCGAAAGAACCTGACAGTGAACCGCCCGCTTAAAAAACAGTTGCACATTTCCGGATGATCCGCTATAATGACAGGCGAGGGCAAAATCATTTGAATTTCAAAGTTTTAAAAACGAAAGGAGTGGCTTGCAAAATGGCAAAGGTGTTTGAGGTGGCCGCGGCATAAAGCTGAATATGGGCATGAAAAAGTGGGGGCGTGGCGCCTTCTGTTTCATCATGCCGTTTTTGAAGTGACCT
>CAKTWY010000113.1 GCA_934630445.1 uncultured Eubacteriales bacterium | reverse complement strand
AGTCCGCCGCGGAACAAAAAGCGTTCCGCGGCGGACTTTTTAGCTGATTTCAGGACGCAGAGCCAACATTTTGACAGAACATGAACGGACGTAAAGAATCAAAATGCGGCAGCTTGAATGGTTCGGTCAATCCCGCCCGGCAGGCTGCGCACCCTCCGGCGCATCCGGCGCGGGGGTGAGCGCGTTATCGATCAGCCCCAACAGCTCATTTGCACTCCGGAAATTCTGTGTCTTGCGGCCTTCAATCCATTTGATGACGCCCTGCCACTCGCCGTTTTGCTGATACATCACCTGTACGATGAAAGTATTCGGCTTTGCATGCGGCGGTTGGGGCATAGTTTCATGGTTCACAGTCGTCCTCCTGCTCTCAGATATTCAAAATAATTTACAGCATACGGTAGATCGTGGCAATGGCCTGTTCGCGGGTGAACATTTCCTGCGGCTCAAACTTCTCTCCGGAGCCGTTCATGATGCCGCGCAGGACGACATCCCTCCCATCGGCAGGGAGGAGCTTACCGAATTGCCCGCTGCGGCCGCCGTAAAAGCAAGCAGGCAGATCGAGGCCACAACGGCAAAAAAGCGCTTGCCGGAACGCCACATTTTTCAATTCCCCCGATTCAGAAAATAATCAATTTCAATTCCTGTCATTATAAATTATATTACACCAAAGTCACAAAAAAGTCACTATGGCAGAGCATTTTTCTCATATGTGATCAGGAACGCGGGCCATCGACCACTTTGCCCAAAAAAGGATTTTCGATCACACCGGATTTTGTAATCACAGGAAAATTTTTTAAAGTGACGCAAACGACTGGATTTTTTGTTCCGGCCATACTATAATTATTCTGTAAAACTATGCTTTACATTATGAGGAAGCGGGTGATCGGGATGACAGACAAAGCGGGCGCATATGAACAGCTTACTGTTTCAATGCTGGGCCGGTTTGAACTGCGCGTTGGAGACGTGAAGATCGATGATGAAATCAACCGTTCGCGCAAGATGTGGAATCTCCTCGCCTATATCCTGATGCATCGTGACAAAATCATTCCCCAGCAGGAGTTTATCGAGGTGCTCTGGCCAGAAGAGGACAGCGCACGTCCGGGCAACGCGCTGAAAACGCTTCTGTACCGCATCCGTATGCTGCTTGAGCCGCTTTCCAAGGCGTATGGAGGAGAGGAACTGATCGTTTCCCAGCGCGGCGCATACGGGTGGAACCGCGAGGTTCCCGTTCAGCTTGACGCGGAGCGCTTTGAGGAGCTTTGTATCCGCGCCGATGCGGGCGATCTCTCCGACGAGGTGCGCATGGAGCTGCTGCGAGATGCGATCGGCCTGTATCAGGGCGATCTTCTGCCGCGGCTCTCCTTTGAGCTGTGGGTCGTGGCGCTTTCGACGCATTACCACACGCTCTATCTGAACGCCGTCAAGACGCTCTCCCGCCTTTTGGCGGAGAACGGACGGTATGCTGAAATGGTCACTGTTCTGACGGATGCCATCGAGCTCGACCCACTCGACGAGCAGCTGCACGCAAACCTCGTCCTCGCGCTGATCCGTCAGGGGAAGGACGCCGCCGCTCTCGCCCATTACGAGAGTGCGACGGACCTTTTATACCGCAATCTCGGCGTGCGTCCGTCGGAAGAGCTGCGCGCGCTTTATCAGGAGATCATGAAAACGCAGAAGAACCTGGAGCTGGATTTGGGCGTCATTCAGGAGCATCTGCGTGAGGCGGAGGCGATCCCGGGCGCGTTTGTTTGCGAGTATGGCTTTTTTAAAGAGGCGTACCGCCTGGAGGCGCGCCGGGCGGCGCGTTACGGCATGGCGGTGTTCATCGGCCTCATTACGGTGTCCACACCGGCGGGCGAGGTACCGGAACTGGGGCTGCTCAACGCGACGATGGACCTTCTGCTCGAGGTGATTAAAACGAGCCTGCGCCGCGGCGACGTGGTTTCCCGCTACAGCGGGGCGCAGTTTGTCATCATGCTTCCCGCGCTTACATACGAGGACGGGGAGACCGTCATGCAGCGCATCGTTTCAAATTTTTACCGCAAGCACAAGCGGTATCTCTTAAAACTGCATTACAAGCTGCAGCAGCTTGACCTGCAGGAACCATAACGGATTGACCATGATTCTCACGGCAGGGAGTGAACGCTATGAAGAAGGATTTGAAAGTCAAAAAAATGCTCGCGGCGCTTCTGACGCTTGCGATGCTCTGCGCGCTTTCTACGACTGCGCTGGCAAAGGTGGATATCCCCGAAAAGGCGGCGCAGGCGACAGGAACGACTGTTTATCAGAATGAAAAGGCGTCCGTCGACGCGTCGAACCTCACGGAGGGATACCTGATCGTCCGCTATACCGGCGGTAAGAACGTGAAGATTAAGGTGCAGATCACGAAAAAGGGCGGAACCACCTATACCTATAATCTGAACAACGCCGGGAAGGCGGAGACGTTCCCGCTCACCGAGGGCGACGGAACGTACACTGTCCGCGTTTTTGAGAACATCTCCGGCACAAAATATGCCCAGGCCTACAGCTGCTCGGTAGAGCTCAAGCTCAGAAATGAGTTTCTGCCCTTCCTCTATTCCAACCAGTATGTGAATTTCACCGCTGAATCCAAGGCTGTGAAAAAGGGCGCGGAGCTGATGAAGGATGCGAAAGACGACCTTGACGCTGTGCGCCGCGTTTACAATTATGTCATTGCAACGCTCAAGTATGACTACGAGCTCGCCGCCACTGTCAAAAGCGGATATCTGCCCGATATTGACGCCGTGCTTGCGGCTAAGAAGGGCATTTGCTTTGATTATGCCGCGCTCATGAGCGCCATGCTGCGCAGCGGCGGCATTCCGTGCAAGCTTGTCGTCGGCTATGCGGGAACGGTCTATCACGCATGGCTCAACGTCTATATCGACGGCGTCGGCTGGGTGGATCAGCTCATCTACTTTGATGGCAAAAACTGGTCTCTGATGGACCCGACGTTCGCCTCCTCCCTCGGGGCGGAGAGTGCGGCGCTGAAAAAATACGTGGGCGACGGGAAAAATTATACCGCAAAATACGCGTATTGAGGCGGGGCAGAAATTGATTGGGAACCTCCGGCCTTGACCGGGCCGCTTGGCGCGGATGGCAGCAGCATGCGGCCCGGCGCTTTTGCGTGCAGTGCGGACAGGAGTTTTTTATGCAGCAAAACAAGCGTTTCAAAAAAGCAGGATATCTTGCGGCGGATGAACTGGCGGCTTTTTGCACGCGCATCTCGATGATGCTTGCGGCGGGCATTGCACCATCCGACGGCCTGGCCTTGATGGAGAAGGAAGCTGCCTCAAAGGAGGAGGTGGCGCTTCTCGGCCGGATGACAAAAGAGATGGGGGAAGGTGCGGCGCTGCACGAAGTGCTCGCCTCATCCGGGCGTTTTCCGCCTTATATGACGGGGATGGTCCGCATCGGCGAACTTTCGGGCCGGCTGGACGAGGTGCTCGGCGCGCTCTCATCCTATTACCGGCGCGAGGATGCGCTCGTGCGCGGCGTGAGGGGCGCGGTGGCGTATCCCGCGGCGATGGTGCTGATCCTCGTGGCGGTGGTGTTCGTCATCGTCACGCGTATGCTCCCGATGTTTGAGCAGGCATATCGCGATCTGGGCGGAACGCTTTCACCGACGGCACAGATGCTGACGAATTTCGGCCGGGCGGCGGAGCAGTATGCGCTGTGGTTCGCGCTGGCTCTTGCGGCGGCTGTGATCGCGGGCTTTTTTTATCTGCGCGGCGACAGCGGGCGGCTGCTGCGTGTTTTCGGCGGCGGGCGCACGGCGAAAAGTCTGATGCTCTCGCGCTATACTTCAGCGATGGCGCTCATGCTGGCCAGCGGCATTGATGCTGACGAGGCTGCGCGCAGTGCCGCCGGTCTTGTGGAGGGCAGCGTACTGCAGGCGCAGGCGCAGGAGTGCCAGCGCCTTGTCGAGGGCGGCGCATCCCTTGACCGCGCAGCCGAAGAGGCAGGGCTTATCACGGGCGTCGACGCGGGCCTTCTGTCGGCGGGCCTGCGCTCGGGCAGCGCTGAGCGGGCGATGGATGACATCGCCGAGCGCGCCCGGCACGATGCCGACGACCGCCTTGACCGCGCGGTCGGCAGGGTCGAGCCGATCCTGGTCGCGGTCCTGTGTGCGATCGTCGGGCTGATCCTTTTGTCGGTCATGCTGCCGCTCGCCGGCGTTCTGAGTGCGATCGGATAGGGGCGATTCCTGCGATTAAAACCGGGTGCGCGTTCCGCGTCAGGGCGGACCGCGCGGCTGCGGGGAGAGGGGGCGTGCGCCTTTGTTTATAAAAGATAAAAGCCTGCGCAGGCGGGAGGCGCGGCGCGCGCTCGGCCTTGCCGCTGCGGCGCTTGCGCTGGTGGCTTTGTGGTGGGTGCTCGGCCCTATGGACGCGCGTGCGGCCGGGGAGGGCGCAAAAATCACGGCCGAGAGCCTGCGCCGCGCCGCGGTGCAGTGCTACGCGCTTGAAGGGCGCTATCCGCCGGATCTGTCGTATCTGAAAGAGCATTACGGCGTTGTGCCCGACGAGGAGCGCTACGCGGTGTATTACACGCTTTTTGCATCGAACATCATGCCGGAGATCGATGTTTTGATCCGAGCGGACGAATAAGCTGATTTGAAAAGGGGGGCAGGCCTGATGAAGCGGAAAAACGCGCATATGCTGGAGTCTTTATCGGTCGTGCTCCTCTTTGCGCTCTTTGCACTTTGCGCGTTTGGTGTGCTCACGGCGGGCCTTGGCGTATATCGCTCCGCAGCGGACGGCGCGGCGGTAAATTATGAGCGCCGTACGGCGCTCTCTCTGATTGCCAATCAGGTGCGCCAGAATGACGCGCCGGGCGGCGTTGCGGCGACTTCCTTTGCCGGTGCGCAGGCCGTTGCGCTTTATGAGGAAATTGACGGCACGCGCTATGTCACCTATCTTTACTGTTATGACGGCGCGCTGCGCGAGCTGTTCTGCGAAGAGGGGCTCGACCTCCCGCCGGAGAGCGGCGTGGCGCTTGTCAGCGCACAGGATCTGCGTGTGAGCGAGCCGGTGCAGGGCCTGCTGAAGATATCCCTTGTCGGAACGGACGGACGCACGAGCGAGACATATCTGGCCGCCCGCTGCGGGAAGGGGGCGCAAGCATGAAAAAAAGGTTTTCCGCCGCATCGCTTTTTTTGATCGAGCAAGTGGCGGCGGTGCTGATTTTTATCGCGTGCGCCGCCGTCTGCACAGGGCTGTTCGTTCGTGCAAGGCAGATGACGCGCGACTCGGCGGATCTTACGTATGCTGCAGCCGCGGCGCGCAGCGCGGCCGAGGCGTTTTACGCCGCGCCCGATGAGGAAACGCTCGCCGCGCTGCTCGGCGCGCGGGCGGAGTCCGGCGCGCTCGTCGTGATGGACGGAGTTTACACGCTGCGGCTGAGCGCGCGTGCCGAAGAGGGGATGGCCTGGGCGGATATCAGCGTATTCGCTGATGGAGATGAAATTTACACGCTCAGCGCGGCGAAGGCGCGCTGAAGCATTTTGCCTGGAGAGGAGGGCGCTGCTTGGAAGAGAAAAGACGCGGGTTTTCACCGGGCCTGGGCGGCGTGCTCCTTTTATGCGTCCTTCTGGTGCTGTGCCTGCTGACAATCGCAGTGCTGTCCGTCGCCTCTGCGCAGGCGGACCTGCGCCTGTCGGAGAAAAACGCTGCTTATGTCAAAGCGTATTATGTTGCCGCGAATCAGGCGGAGGCTTATTTTGCCCGCGCGGATGCGCTTTCGGCGTCCGGAGCGTCCGCACCGGATGCGGATGCGCTTTCGGCAGCGTTTTCAGAGGATGCGGCTTTTACAGGCGCGCTTGAAAAGGAGGACGGCGTTGCGCTGTCCTTCTCCATTCCTGTTGGGGAAGATGGCGCGCAGTCGCTTGAGACGGTCATCCTGGTGTCGGCGCACGGCGCCGCGCGTGCGCGGTGGGAGGTTGTCACCGCTGAGGATGACGGCGTTTTGATCGGGGATGACGCGCTGCCCGTGTGGCCGGGCGAGTAGGCGGGGAGGAACAATATGCAGCTGCTTGAAATTTTACAACAGGCCGTTGGGCGCCGGGCTTCCGATATTCTCATCATCGGCGGCCTCCCGGTGTCGTATAAAGTCCGCGAGCACATCTTCCGCGAGGGAGAACGCCTTCTGCCGGACGATACGGCGCAGCTCGTCTCTGAGATCTATGACGCGGCCGGCGGGCGGCCGATGGAGGCGCTTCTTGCAGCGGGCGACGACGATTTTTCCTTTTCCGTGCCGGGTCTTTCGCGCTTTCGCGTCAACACCTTCAAACAGAGGGGGTCGCTGGCGGCCGTGATCCGCGTCGTAACCTTTACGCTGCCGGATCGCAGGGAGATCGGCATCCCCGACGCGGTCATGTCCTTTGCGGACCTGACAAAGGGCATGGTCCTTGTCACAGGCCCTGCCGGGAGCGGAAAGTCGACGACGCTGGCGTGCATGCTTGACCGCATCAACCGTGAGCGCGAGGGCCACATCATTACCATTGAAGATCCGATTGAATATCTGCACCGGCACAACAGGAGCGTCGTTACGCAGCGGGAGCTCTCCACCGACACCTGCAGCTATGACGCTGCCCTGCGCGCCGCGCTCAGGCAGTCGCCAGATGTCATTTTTCTCGGCGAGATGCGCGATTATGAGACGATCAAGGCCGCCATTACCGCCGCGGAGACGGGGCACCTTGTCGTTTCGACGCTGCACACCATTGGTGCGGCGAATACCATCGACCGCATTATCGACGCATTTCCGCCCGCTCAGCAGCAGCAGATCCGCGTGCAGCTTGCGGGTGTGCTGCAGGGCGTGGTCTCCCAGCAGCTTTTGCCGACAGTGCGGGGCGACATCGTGCCCGCGTTTGAAATCATGCGCCTGAACAGCGCTATCCGCACCATGATCAGGGAGGCGAAGCTCCATCAGGTCGAGAGCGTAATCCTTTCCGGCGCAAAGGAGGGGATGGTCACGATGGATACCTCCCTCAAGCGCCTGTACGACGAAGGGGTCATTTCGCGGGAGACGGCCGTGCGCTACAGCACCAATCCCGAGCGGATGGAATCGAAGGTCTGACCGGCAGAGCCGTTCCAAGCGGATATGTCTATCGGCCGCATGGGAGATATCCACACCTGTCCTTGAGGGCGGCTGTGGGGAAGCACCGGCAAGACCGGCGATCGATTCCGGAAGAAAAAATGCGCGCGCCGCAGAATGAAAATTCTGCGGCGCGCATTTTTCCGTTTCAGGAGGGGAATGGAAGGGCTGTAGTGTTGAAGCACAGCTCTTTTTCGGCGCTTCATTACGGGCTGTCAACGCGGAGCAGTCAAGTGCAAAGACGTTCAACTTGACTTTTATAGAAATAAGTGGTAAACTTATTAAAACGATAATAGTTCTTATTATTATTTATTGGAGGGAAGTTTATGAGCACCTTTGACACGACCGTCCTGCATAAGCTGAGCTATGGCCTGTATGCCATTGCCGTCATGGATGCGGGCAAGCCCTGCGGCTGCATTGTCAACACGGTTTTTCAGGTCACAAGCAAGGACCCGATTATCGCCTTGTGTATGAATAAAAACAATTATACCCATGACGCGATCTTTCGCGCCGGAAAATTTTCCGCAGCGATCCTGAGTGAGGACACCCCCGCGCAGGTGATTGGGGAAATGGGGTTCCATACGAGCGCGGATTACGATAAATTTGCGCATGTGGCGCACGGTATGATCGGCGGCGTACCGGCGGTTGACGAGCAATGCGCGGGCACGCTGGTCTGCGAGGTGCTGTCCTCTACGGATGCGGAAACGCATACCGTGATTCTTGCGCGCGTCATCGATACAAAAAAGGGCGCGGGCAAGCCCATGACATACGACTACTACCATACCGTCATCAAAGGCACCGCGCCGAAAAACGCGCCGACCTATGTCGCGCCGCCGCAGGAGGCAGCGCCCGCCGCGGCCAAGAAGAAATTTGTCTGCGACGTCTGCGGCTATATCTATGAAGGGGAGAGCGTTCCGCCTGATTTCCGCTGCCCGGTCTGCGGCGCGGATGCGAGCCATTTTAAAGAAGTCAAATAACAGAACGAATACGGCATAAAGATAAAGAGCAGTTCCCGGACCCACAGGCCCGGGAACTGCTTTTCATCTTTCGTTATCCATTTTTG
>CAKTWY010000112.1 GCA_934630445.1 uncultured Eubacteriales bacterium | reverse complement strand
CAGGTCCTGCAGGAGCTGGCGCGAAACACGGATCACTTTGTTGATCGTCTCGACCATGTGCACGGGAATGCGGATCGTGCGCGCCTGATCGGCAATCGCGCGCGTGATCGCCTGGCGGATCCACCACGTGGCATAGGTCGAGAACTTAAAGCCCTTTGTGCAGTCAAACTTCTCGACCGCTTTAATGAGGCCCAGATTCCCTTCCTGGATCAAATCCAGGAAAAGCATGCCGCGCCCGACATAGCGCTTTGCGATGCTGACAACAAGGCGGAGGTTCGCCTCTGCCAGGCGGCGCTTTGCTTCCTCATCGCCGTTGGCCATGCGCTCGGCAAGCTCTACCTCCTCCTCGGGCGAAAGAAGGTCGACCTTTCCAATCTCTTTTAAATACATGCGCACGGGGTCGTCGATCGCAAGTCCTTCCGAAAGCACGACGGGGTCGACGATCTCCTCCTCGGGCACTTCCTCCAGATCTTCAAAATCCGGCGGAATCTCCTCCGGATCGATATCGAGGTCAAGAAGCGGCTCGGCGATCAAGTCGTCGACCGTGATCTCCACGCCAAGGCTGTCGAGCGTTTCATAAAGACGCTCCATTTTTTCAGGGCTGAGCTCAAGCTCTTCGACCGCTGCGGCGATCTCTTTATAGCTGAGCTTTCCCTTCTTTTTGCCAAGTTCGATCAGGTCCTTGACCGCCTGCTTTTTGTTTTCCGGTGCTGCTGCCATTTCATTGTCCCCCATAACTCTTTTTCTCTTTGTGCCGGCGCGCCGCCAGGGTGAGGAGATCCTCTTCCGACTGCGCCGATGATGCGAGTGCCTGGGTCTGAATTCTGTCTATGTAATCCTCAAGCTCCTGTTTGGCATTGACATGCTTGACAGGCCTGGAGAGGATTAACGTCAGATGCGCGCTCTCCTCCGGTGTCAGGACGTCCTCCATCGCAGACAGAGAGATCGCCCGCCCGTTCTCGCAGCGCTCGAGGAGGATGGTATACACCCGCCTCAAAAATTCCGAGGAAAAACGATCCGGCGAAAGCTTTTCCGACGCGGCACGCAAAAGGTCCGCGTCCTTGAACGCAAGGGCGATAACGCCCTCCTCCGCAACAGCGGAGCGCGTGTCGGCATATCGCAGAGAGCGCTCCGCCGGCTGGAAGGCGCGCTCGGGCGCAAGCGCGCCGCGCTTTTCCTCGCGCTTCTGGCGGTTTGCATATGCGCGCCGCTCGCGCGCGATTTCCTGCAGCATCGCCTCTTTGGGCACGCGCGCCGTTTCAGATACGCGCCCGGCGTATATTTCCCGCTCGATCGGGCTTTCCACTGCGGCCAGGAGCCTGGCCGCGTCTTTCAGATAGGCGACGCGGTCCTCATCGTTTTCAAGCGCGTATTTTGCCTTGATGTTGAGCAGCTTATATTCCAGATGGCTCTCGCTCCGGTCCAAAAGGCCGAGAAAACTCTCCGCCCCGTTGGCCTTGATATATTCGTCCGGGTCCTTCGCTCCCGGTATGCGCAGCACCTTCACCTCGAGCCCTGCGCGCCGGAGGATCTCAATGGCGCGCTGCGCGGCCTTCACGCCGGCGCTGTCCGCATCGTAGCAGATGACGACCTCTTTTGTATAGCGCGTCATCAGCCGCGCCTGCTCCTCCGTGAGCGACGTGCCGAGCGACGCCACCGCGCAGTCGATCCCTGCCTGATGCAGCGCGATCACGTCCATATACCCTTCGGCGAGGATCAGCCTGCCCATCTTCGAATTTTTCGCCAGGTTCAGGGCAAACAGGTTGCGGCTTTTATTAAACGCGATTGTATCCGGAGAGTTTAAATATTTCGGCAGCGACGAATCGAGCACGCGCCCGCCGAAGCCGATGACGTTGCCGCGCACATCCACGATGGGAAACATGACGCGATTGCGGAAACGGTCGTACAGCCCGCCCTTGTCGTTTTTGACGGCAAGGCCTGCGTCGAGAAGCTCCGATTTCGTGTATCCGCGCGCGGTCATCTCATCCAGGAGGTTCGTCCATCCGTCGGGCACATAGCCCAGGCCGAAATTGCGCACCGTTTTGGCAGACAGAGCGCGCGCGGCAAAATACTGCCGCGCCTGCGCGCCGCGCGGCGAAAGGAGCATTTCGTGATAAAAGCGCGCGGCGTCGCGGTTGAGCGCGTATACGCGCATGCGGCGCGCGCGCAGCTCGTCGTTCGCCGCCTTTTCCGGCACAGGCATGTTGTACATATCCGCCAGTCTGTGCACCGCGTCCTGAAAATCGAGATTTTCCGCCCGCATGAGAAAATTGATGACGCCCCCGCCCACGCCGCAGCCGAAACAGTGATAGACCTGCTTGTCCTGCGACACAGAAAACGACGGTGTTTTTTCATTGTGGAACGGACACAGGCCCAGGTAACCCGAGCCGCTGCGCTTGAGAGAGACATAGCGGCCGACCACATCGACGATGTCAGCCCTGGCGCACAATTCATCCAAAAACCCGTCTGGAAACGGCATGATTTTCTCCTTTCCTTGCCAAATGGTGCAGGATTCAGGCCTATTTTAGCCTGTTCGGTGTTTTTTATGCAAAAGAGATATTTTTTCAGGTAATCACGGCGGTTTTAGCCGCAAAACGCCCCGTGCATTATAATTTGCTCCACACATGCGGAATATAAATATCCGAAAACAGAGCGATGGCATACCGGTCCGTCATGCCGGCGATGTAATCGCACGCCGCGCGCTCGACGCCGTCGCGCGCAGCGATGCGCTTGTACTCCTCCGGCATGAGCGACGTATTTTTTGTAAAATGCGAGTAGAGGATGCGCAGGATTTCGATCCCCTTGACCTCCTCGCTCTTTGCCACACGGTTGGTATAGACACGCTCAAACATAAAGGTGCGCAGCGAAAGCATCGCGCGCGCAAGCTCCTCATCAAGGCCGATCTCACCTGTGCGCGCAGCATAGTCGATCACACCGCGCACGAGTGTATCGATGCGCAGCTTATGCGTCTGGCCGAGCGTACCGCGGATCTCCTCCGGGATCTCCTCGTTTTTCAGGATTCCTGCGCGTATCGCGTCGTCGATATCGTGGTTGATATAGGCGATGCGGTCGGCGAAATGGATCACGCGGCCCTCTTTTGTATCCGCATGCTTCCTGCCCGTGTGGCAGACGATGCCGTCGCGCACCTCGTGTGTCAGGTTCAGCCCCTCGCCGTCCTTCTCGACGCAGTCGACGACCCGCAGGCTCTGCTCATTGTGAGAAAAGCCCATCGGGCACACTTCGTCAAGCGCCCGCTCGCCCGCGTGGCCAAACGGCGTGTGCCCCAGATCGTGCCCGAGCGCCGCCGCCTCCGTCAGGTCCTCATTCAAACGCAGTGCGCGCGCGATGGTGCGCGCGATCTGTGCGACCTCCAGCGTGTGCGTCAGGCGCGTGCGGTAATGGTCGCCCTCCGGCGACATGAAAACCTGCGTCTTGTGCTTGAGCCTGCGAAACGCCTTGGAATGGATGATCCTGTCGCGATCGCGCTGGACGCATGTCCGCATCGGGCACGGCTCTTCCTCCCGCACACGCCCGCGCGAGGAAACGGCAAGGCATGCAGCCTCGCCCAGAATACGCCGCTCATCCGCTTCGATCCGTTCGCGTATCGTCATGCCTCTCCCTCCGTTCCGTCACAGCGTTCTATAATAGTAATACGCTTTTGCCGCGTCCATTCCTCTTTTTTTCGAAAAAAAGATTACAAAAATTTACACGCCGGTGACAAAACGGTGACAGTCTCACATCCATCAGACGCAAATCTTCGCTGAAAAGTTTCGTACGGGGTAAAAAGCGCATGTCTTTACGCTGTTTTACTGTTCAGATATTCTCTGTCTCCGCATACAGGAGCAAATCCTTTGTCCGAAAAACGGCCTCTGCACACTCCCGTCTGAATCGGGGCATGCAGAGGCTTTCCTGCTTTTTCACAAAATTCGCGTTTCAGTTCTTCAGGCTGTGCATCGGAGCGGGGATCTTCCCTCCGCGCGAGATAAAACGCAGCGGCGAGGCGGTGTTCACCGGCATGATGGGCGCCGAGCCGAGAAGCCCGCCGAAGGAGATCTCATCGCCCACACCGAGGCCGTAAGCCGGAATGACGCGCACGGCCGTGGTCTTCGTGTTCACCATGCCGATGGCCATCTCGTCGGCAATAATGCCGGAAATGACCTCCTCCGGCGTGTCGCCGGGGATGGCGATCATATCCAGTCCCACCGAGCAGACCGCCGTCATCGCCTCCAGTTTTTCAAGCGAAAGATGGCCCGCCTTGGCTGCGGCGATCATCCCCTCGTCCTCCGACACGGGGATGAACGCGCCCGAGAGCCCGCCCACGGAGGAGGAGGCCATGATGCCGCCCTTCTTGACCGCGTCGTTCAAAAGCGCCAGCGCCGCCGTCGTGCCCGGGCCGCCGCAGTGGGAAAGACCCATTTCCTCCAGGATGCGCGCGACGGAGTCGCCGATCTCGGGCGTCGGAGCGAGCGACAAATCGACAATGCCGAACGGCACGCCCAGCCGTTCGGACGCCACGCGTCCGACCAGCTCACCCATGCGTGTGATCTTGAAAGCCGTTTTCTTGATGATCTCGGCGACCTCATTCAGCGTGCATTCGCCCGCGCGCCGGATGGCCGAATGGACCACGCCGGGCCCCGAAACGCCCACATTAATCACGCACTCCGGCTCCCCTGTGCCGTGAAACGCCCCGGCCATGAAGGGGTTGTCCTCAACGGCGTTGGCAAAAACGACGAGCTTCGCGCAGCCGATCGAATTTTTGTCGCGCGTCTCATACGCCGTGCGCTTGATGATCTGTCCCATCAGCCGGACGGCGTCCATATTGATGCCCGCCTTTGTCGAGGCTACGTTGACCGAAGAGCAGACGTTGTTCGTCACCGCGAGCGCGGACGGGATGGAATGGATCAGCTTCCTGTCGCTTGCGGAAAAGCCCTTCTGCACCAGCGCGGAAAAACCGCCGATAAAATTGACGCCCACCGCAGCCGCCGCGCGGTCGAGCGCTTCGGCGATTGGTGTATAATCTTCCGCCTTTACAGCAGCTGCGACCACTGAAATTGGCGTCACAGCAATGCGCTTATTGATGATAGGGATACCGTACTCACGTTCAATCTCGCTGCCGGTGGCGACAAGCTTTTCCGCTTTCGTCGTCACCTTGTCGTAGATCTTATCGCAGAGCTTTTTCATATCCTCATCCGCGCAGGAGCCGAGCGCGATGCCCATCGTGATCGTGCGGATGTCGAGGTGCTCCTCCTCGAACATCTTGATCGTCTCTAAAATATCGAAAGTATTGATCATGGCGCGCCCCTAAATCCTGTGCATGGAATTGAAGATGTCCTCGTGCATGACGACGATCTTCACGCCGATCTCTTCCCCCAGCTCGTCAAGCGCGTGCTTGATGTCGGTAATGTCTGCTGTGCTCTTTTCCAGATTTACAAGCATGATCATCGCGAACACATCCGACAATACATTCTGCGCGATGTCGAGGATGTTGATGTTCCTCTTCCAAAGCACCTCGGACACGCGCGCGATGATCCCTTCGCGGTCACGCCCGATAACGGTTACCACTGCTCTCATATTGTTCCTCCCAATCCAACCAATAATCTATGCAAGGCATTTTGCCTGTCACATCGTATCCGGCGCCTGCTCAAGCGCCTCGAGAACCTGGCAGATGATGGCGTTTGACACAAACATCCCCTGCGGCGTGAGCGCCCAGCGCATCCCCGTGCGGCGGGTATAGCCCGGCGCACGATAGCTTTCCAGCACGTGTTCGATGGGCGAAAAATCCCTGTGGAAGCGGCGGTAATATTCCTCGCCATCCACCCCTTCGTTCAGGCGCAGGCGCAGCATCAAATATTCCCCCACGCGCCGCTCGTCCGGCGTTTCCTCAATCTCATCGAGGATATCCGAGCCCTCCAGATATGCGCCCAGGTCGCGCTTATAGGAAAAACGCCTGCCGCCGAAAAATGAATGCGCGCCCGGCCCGAAACCGAGATATTCCTCCAGCTTCCAGTAGCGCGTGTTGTGACGCGAAGCATATCCCCGTTTGGCGAAGTTCGAAATCTCATACTGCCCGTATCCGTTTTTTTCCATCAGATCGACGATCGCCAGGTACATATCGGCCTGCTCGTCGTCATCCGGAAGCACGGGCGCTTCATGGCAGAGCGGCGTTCCTTCCTCCAGCTTCAGGCAGTAGCATGAGATGTGCTCGGGCGAAAGCGCCATGATCTTTTCCAGCGACGCAAGCGCCCCGGCCGTGTCCTGTCCGGGCAGGCCGTACATAAAATCGAGCGACACGTTTTGAAAGCCCGCCTCCCGCGCCGCGCTCACCGCCTGCGCCGCCTGCCCAAAGGTATGCAGCCGCCCAAGCGTGCCGAGCTCCTCGTCCGACGCCGACTGCACGCCGAGCGACAGACGGTTTACTCCCGCGCGCCGCAGCGCGGAGAAAAGTTTCTTTTCGCTGCTCTCCGGGTTCGCCTCGCAGGTGATCTCCGCCGATTTGGAAACAGTGCATGCGCGGCGAAGCGCCTTTAAAATCCGCCCGAGGCGCTTTTCGCCAAGGACGCTCGGCGTTCCGCCGCCGAAATACACCGTATCGACCGTGTAGCCCGCCATGGAAAGCGCGTACTCCCCGATATGACGCACGAGCGCGTCGGCATACGCGTCCATCTTCGCGCTGTCCGCGCCTGCGACGGAATAAAAATCGCAGTATTTACATTTTTTTTTGCAAAACGGCACATGGATATAGATGCCCAGGCTGCCGCGTGCGATATGCGTCTGTTTTGTCACAGTTTCAACCCTTCGCCGGCAGTGCGCGGCTATCAGTCTTCGTCAAGCTTCAGGACCGCCATGAACGCCTCCTGCGGCACCTCGACCGAGCCGAGCGAGCGCATGCGCTTCTTGCCTTCCTTCTGCTTCTCCAAAAGCTTTTTCTTACGTGTGATATCACCGCCATAGCACTTGGCAAGCACATCCTTGCGCAGCGCCTTGACCGTCTCGCGCGCGATGATTTTTGACCCGACCGCCGCCTGCACCGGTATTTCAAACAGCTGACGGGGAATGTTCTCCTTCAGCTTCTCCGCGATGCGGCGCGCGCGCGCATAGGCCTTTTCAGTATGCACGATGAACGACAGCGCGTCGACGACCTCGCCGTTGAGGAGGATGTCGAGCTTTACCAGATCGGACGCGCGATAACCCAGGAACTCATAATCGAGCGAAGCATACCCGCGTGTACGCGATTTGAGCGCATCGAAAAAGTCGTAGATGATCTCATTGAGCGGCAGCTCGTAGTGCAGCTCCACGCGGTCCGTGTCGAGATATTTCATATCCTTGAACACGCCGCGCCTGTCCTGGCACAGCTCCATGATATTGCCGACGTATTCCGACGGCGTGATGACGCTCGCGCGCACGAACGGCTCTTCGGCGTATTCGATTTCCCCCGCGCTCGGGAAGTTGAGCGGATTGTCGATATACTCCAGCTCTGCCGCGCCCACGCGGCGGATGCGGTAGACAACGCTTGGCGCCGTGGTGATAAGGTCGAGGTTATATTCGCGCTCGAGCCGCTCCTGAATGATCTCCATGTGCAGAAGCCCGAGGAAGCCGCACCGGAAGCCGAAGCCCAGCGCCACGGAGGATTCCGGCTCAAAAGTGAGCGAGGCATCGTTCAGCTGCAGCTTTTCCAGCGCGTCGCGAAGATCGGGATATTTCGCCCCGTCCGAGGTATAAATGCCCGAAAAGACCATCGGCTGCACTTTTTTATAGCCCGGGAGGGCTTCGCCTGCGCCGCCTTCCTCAAGGGTGACGGTGTCGCCGACGCGCGTATCCTTGACGTTTTTGATGCTCGCAGTGAAATAGCCGACCTCGCCGGAGGCGAGTGCTTCACAGCTTCCAAGCCCAAAGGGCATCATGTGCCCGACTTCCACCACCTGAAAGACCGCGCCCGTCGCCATCATCTTCACACGCATCCCCGGCCGGATGCACCCGTCGACAACACGCATATAGACGATGACGCCGCGATAGCTGTCGTACTGGCTGTCAAACACCAGCGCCCTGAGCGGCGCGTTTAAATCGCCCCCTGGCGCAGGAATGTCGGAAACAATGCGCTCGAGCACCTGGTCGATGTTGACGCCGAGCTTGGCGGAAATTTCCGGCGCATCTTCAGCCGGGATACCGATGATATCTTCGATTTCATGCTTGGCGCGCTGTGGGTCGGCCGCAGGC
>CAKTWY010000111.1 GCA_934630445.1 uncultured Eubacteriales bacterium | reverse complement strand
GCGCGAGGCGGCGGACGCCGCGTCCGCGCTGGCAGCCAAGCTCACACAGGGCATGCAGGTAATCCCCGTGCGCCTTGACGGCACGTGGTACTTCGTGCGCTTTGACGGCGGCGAAGGATATATCCGTTCAGATCTGCTGACGCTCGAAGCCGCGCAGGCGGCGCCCCCCTCCCCACTGCTGCCTGAAAACGAGCCGGACGGCGCCGCCGCGCTGCGCAGTGCCATCTGTTCCTACGCGCGCACCCTCATCGGAACGCCGTACGCATACGCGGGAAAGTCGCTTGAGACCGGCTTCGACTGTTCGGGCTTTACCTATTATGTGATGCGCCATTTTGGTATTTCTCTGTCGGGCAATTCCGGCGCACAGTATGAAAACGATTGCCTGAAAATTGGAAAAGACGCACTTCTCCCGGGCGATCTGGTGTTTTTCAACTGCGGTACGCAATATATCTCACACGTAGGCATTTATCTCGGAGACGGAGATTTTATCCATTCCCCTTCTCCAGGAAAAAGCGTGTGCATCAGTTCGCTGGACGAACCATATTACAGCAAATATTATTACGGCGCGGGCCGATGCCTGAGCAAAAGCGCATATGCCGATTACACACGGGAGATCGAGCAGGTCAAAATGCTCCTCCCCGGCCTGGCAGAACTTTTCTGGCAATAACGGCCAGCTTGCGTATTGAAAAACTGCGGCGGAAAAACGGGCGCACCCAGCCCGAATTTCCGCCGCAGTTTTTTACGAATAATGGTTGACAAGAGTCATACGATTTGATATGATTTGGTTGACAAAAGTCATACATTTTGGAGGGATCGATATGGCTGAAGAACAGGGCGCAAACTTATCTGCAAGCGAGTGGCGCATCATGGAGCGCCTCTGGGCCGAACGCCCGCGCACGCTCATGCAGCTTTATCACAGTCTCAAGAGCGAAACCGGATGGAGCAAAAGCACGGTGAACACCCTTCTGGGACGCATGGAGGCCAAACGGCTGATCCGATACGAAGAAGGACGCAAAGCAAGGGAATATTATCCTGTTATCGCACGCGAAGAGGCCGCGCTTTCAGAGACGCAGTCGCTTCTGGGCCGGGTATACCGCGGCAGCGTGGGGATGATGATGAGCACGCTCGTCGAGAGCAAAGCGCTTACGCAGGAGGAAATCGACGAGCTGTATGCAATTCTGCAGGCGGCGGAGGAGGCGCAAAAGCATGATTGAAACGATTTTAACCTCATCGGTGCTGATCCTGTTCCTTACAGGGCTGCGGTATCTTCTGCGCGGGAAGATCAATCTGCGGCTGCAATACGCGCTCTGGGCGCTCGTGGCGCTGCGGCTGCTGCTCCCCTTTTCCCTGTTTGAGAGCCGCGCCAGTATCCTGAACCTCCTGCCGGCGGATGCGGCACGCCCTGCGCTTTCGCAGGAGCTGCCGCCCCCGGCAGGGAATGTGACCGCTATGCCGTCCGCTCCGGTCAGCGCGGGCGGGATGCCCGCAGTGTCTTCCGGCGCCATATCAGGTGTGTCCGGTGCCGGTACTCCCGCTGCAAAGCCGCATGCGGGCGGGCTGCTTTTCCTCGTCTGGGCGGCAGGCACCGGGCTCGTGGGCGCTGCGCTGATCGTGTCGAACGTGCGGTTTTACAGACGGCTGAAACGGACAGCCGAACGCGTCGCCGGCGCGCCGTGCCCGCTGCCGGTGTATCGGGCAGAGGGGCTGCCCTCGCCCTGTCTGTTCGGCGTTTTTCGCCCGGCGGTCTATCTGACGCCGGAGAGCTTTACGCCGGACGAACGGTTCCGGCACATCCTGGCGCACGAATATGCGCACTTCCGCCACGGCGACCATGTGTGGTCGTTCGTGCGCGGGCTGTGTGTCTCGCTTTACTGGTTTAATCCGCTCGTATGGCTCGCGGCGGTTCTGTCACGGCGCGACTGTGAACTGGCCTGTGACGAAGCGGCGCTCGCCGCGCTCGGCGAGCAGTGCCGCATTGCCTACGGCCGCACGCTCGTGGGCATGATGGCCGCGCGCCGCAGTCCTGCCGACCTCCTGTGCGGTGCGACGACGATGACCTCCGGCCGCGGCGGCAGACGCGAGCGCATCGCGCTGATCGCCAGGCAGCCGCACATGCTCGCGGGCACGCTCGCCTGTGTGCTCGTCACTGCGGCGCTCGCCGTCGGATGCACCTTTACCGGAGCAAAAACAGATGCGCCGGCCCCCGGCCTTACTGCAAACGAGGCACTCGCTGCACTTGAAAAAAGCATCGCCTACGAAAACGGCGAGCTCTCGCTCACCATTCCGGCCGATTCTGCCGCGGCGGAATGGAACATCCATATTGCCGGCCGGATGGAATTTGACGACGGCTTTTCACGCAGCTGGCATTATGAAGAGGACGAAGGCTTTTCCGGCACATGGACGCCGGGCGAGCGGTATGTGATCTACTCCGGCGACCCGGATGTGTTCACATCGCTCGACCTCGACGCCGACCTTCCCGGGGAGGCAGGCGGAAAGGAGACGCTTTCGGTAGATCTGACGCGCTATCTCGTGTCTGACGCGGATGCGCCCGCCGCGCAGTACGCACTCATCCGCATGTCCGGCGGAAAGCCCCTTTCCTACCGGCGGGCCGTAAGCGCGGAAGAGAACGATTTCCTCGCCGGGGCGATCATGGACGTCCTCGTCAAATCGGCGGCCTGGCCCGGGAACGACCTTTCCAACCTCGATGAATATTACATTGTGCGCCAGGAGTTCCCCGAGGTGCCGGAAACGCACGATTACTACGCCTATCTTCTTGAGGACGGCACAAGCGTTATGCAGAGCGGGTCAGGCGAGCAGGGCGAGGGCTATTACAGTGTCCTGAGCCGCACGATCTACGACGGACTCAAGCTCTTTGCGGATGCGGGCATCGACCGCACAGACCTCGACGCATGCGTGTCGGACGCCATACTCGCCCAGAGCACAGATCATGGCCTTGCCGGCGACTACATCGCCGAATCACACGTGACGCTGGGCGTCACGGAAGAAGGCGCGCGTACAACGGTCTATGCCATGGCGCTCGACATGCATTTTTCCTTTGCCGGCGGAGCCTTTACCGGCGTCGGCGGCGGGCACATGCCTGTTGCGATCACCTTCACAAAGGCGGAGGACGGCACGTATACCCTTGAGGAATACTGGCAGCCGATGGACGGGTCGTATTACCTCCCCTCGATCCGTGAAAAATTCCCTCCGGAACTTGCACAGTGGGAAATGATCGACACCCAGCGCTATATCCAGTCGCAGATGCAGGCGGTGTACGCCAAGGCCGTTGCGTACGGCGCGGTCGACACCGACGCGCAGATCGAAAAGCTGCTGGAAACCATCCTGTCCTCGCCCGGGGAGTCTTCCTCCGCTGCCGATTATATTGCGGCGCACCCCATCGAATACCGCGAGCTGGGCTATTACGGAGATTACACACTGCAGTATGTATTCAAATCCTTCCTCGCGGGCGGCCAGACCGGACTGAAGGGCGCAGTGATGGGTTCGATCATGCGCGATCTGCTGGGCGGGGAAAATATCGGCATCGCCGTCTCCAATGAACAGGAATATTTTGACGCGCTGCTCGCGCATGCGCGGCGCATCCGCGATCTGAACTCCGACGAATTCATGGCGGAGCATGCGCCAAAATGCCATCTCCTCCTGCAGATCGCCGATGCTTCCGGTCACACGGATTTGAACAGCTGAATGCCTTTCCGCCGTGTTCCGATGAGCCCGGCGCCCGCGCCAGCCATCTCATTCCCGTCCTGGACTTCAGCGAGGACGGCATCTCTGACATCACCGTGCCTTTTGCCGATATTGAGACCGGTAAAAAATACATCTGCACCTGCAGAGAGGGGCATGAAGTTCCCGGTGAGCAGCGCGTCTCTGTCTTTTGATGTCGGCGGCCGGATGGTCCGTTCCGGTAAGATCCTCTCTGCGCCCGGCGGGCAGCTTATGCGTTTTTATCCGGCAGAGGGGAAGGTCCGCGTCCGGGGCGACGACGACGCGGCGGAAAGCGACGTCTTCCGCGCAAGATACGCCAACGGCTATCTGGAATTCATGCAGCATCAGATGGGCAGCGGCTACAACCACCACAGCAGCCACATTGCCTGCGGAATCTGAGCATTTCCCATCCGTTCACAGCCGGTTGTTTACAAACAAAAGCCAGCGCCCGAGGCGCTGGCTTTTGTTTGTTCCCTCACTGCTTCTTCTCATGCATCTTGTGCTTATGCACAAATTTTGTGAAAAAGATTTGTATCAATTTCCTTTCACAGACTCCTTTACAAAACGGATAAAATGTTATACCATGAGTTTGCCGTGAAATGTAACGGATTACATAACGAGTAAGGAGCGCAGATATGGCAACTATCAAAGACGTGGCGAAGCTGGCCGGCGTATCCGTAGCAACCGTTTCCCGCGTACTGAATGATAAAGGGAACGTACAGCCCCCAACGGAGCAGCGCGTTCGCCGCGCCATCGCCGAGCTGCGCTACACGCCCAATCTGCTCGGCCGCGATCTGCGCAGAAACGAGACGAAAAAAATCCTCGTGCTGCTGAACACCATTTCAAACCCGTTCTACTCCCGCGTCGTCAAGGGAATTGAGGATCGTGCGCGGCAGCAGGACTATGTCGTCATGGTGTGCATGACCCATGCCGACCAGGCTATCGAGGCGGAGTATCTGCAGATGCTCCGCGCGCATCTGCTCGACGGGGCAGTCTTCCTGACCGCCGAACACGAGGGAAGCGTGCTCACCCGCCTGCTCTCCGGCATCCCGGTCGTGCTGGCGTGCGAATGCAAGCCCGGCTTTCAGGCCCCCACGGTATCCATTGACAACTGTCAGGCCGCATACGAGGCCGTCCGCTACCTGATCGGCAAAGGACACCGCGAGATCGCCTTCTTCGGTGCGCTTGGAACATACGACTCCGGCGCGCAGCGGCTGGAAGGTTATATGCGCGCGCTGCACGACGAAGGCATTTCCCCGCGCCCGGAATGGATCCTCAACGAAGGCTTCAGCATCAATGCGGGGAGCAGAGCCGCAGCCCGTCTTTGCCGCTGCGCGTGTCTGCCCTCCGCCGTATTCTGCACCTCCGACAGCGCGGCGGCCGGCGCCATTCGTGAATTTTCAAAAAACGGGCTGCGCACGCCGCAGGACATCTCCGTAATGGGTTTTGACGATACGTCGCTGGCCGAAGTATTTCTGCCATCGATCACCACCATGCGCCAGCCCCAGTATGAGATCGGTTATCAGGCAATGGAGCTTTTGTCAAAGCGCATCTCCGGCGAAGCTATCGCGGCACCTATGGTCATTCTGGAGCACAAAATCATCGAGCGCAGCTCCGTGGCCGGCCGCACGACATAAGTGCGGCACGCGGACGCGGATATCCAACATCAACATTGGGCGTTTCCGGAAACGGCGTATGCTTTCAGCGTTTCGGAACGCCCCTATGAAAAAGGAGACGAACTATGGACAAAGTAAGAATCGGCATCATCGGATGCGGCGGCATCGCCAACGGCAAGCACCTGCCCGCGCTGAAGCGGAACAAGTACGTGGAAATGGTCGCATTCTGCGACATCGTTGCCGAGCGTGCTGAGAAGGCCGCCGCGGAGTACGGCACCGAGGGTGCGAAAAGCTATACGGATTATAAGAACCTGCTGGCCGACGATTCCATTGACGCGGTGCATGTGCTGACGCCGAACCGCGAGCACAGCTTCATCACTGTCGACGCGCTTCACGCCGGCAAGCATGTGATGTGCGAAAAGCCCATGGCCATCAACAGCGAAGAAGCGCAGAAAATGCTCGCCGCCGCAAAAGAGACCGGCAAGCTCCTGACGATCGGCTATCAGAACCGCTGCCGCCCGGACTCGCTCTATCTGAAAAGGATGTGCGAAAACGGGGAGCTGGGCGAGATCTACTACGCGAAAGCGCATGCCATCCGCCGCCGCGGCGTTCCCACCTGGGGCGTGTTCCTGAACGAATATGAACAGGGCGGCGGTCCGCTGATCGACATCGGCACGCACGCGCTGGACTTGACGCTTTGGGAGATGAACAACTATAAGCCGAAGATGGTCGTCGGCACGACGTATAAAAAAATGCGCGATCAGAAAGAGCCTGCCAACGCGTGGGGAGCATGGGATCCCGAGGCGTTCACAGTAGAAGATTCCGCGTTCGGCTTCATCACCATGGAAAACGGCGCCACCATACAGCTTGAAGCCAGCTGGGCGCTGAACTCGCTGGAAGTGGAGGAAGCTTCCACCACACTCTGCGGCACGATCGCGGGCGCGGACATGCACGACGGCCTTCGCATCAACGGTGTAAAATACAACAAGCAGTACACCGAAAAGCCCGATCTCACCTCCGGCGGCGCAGCTTTCTTTGAGGGTGAAGGCGACGCGCAGCCCGAAGACGTGGAATGTGCGAACTGGATCGACGCGATCCGCAACGGCACGGCGCTGCGTGTCCTTCCCGAGCAGGCGCTGGTCGTAACACAGATCCTTGAAGCCATCTACGAATCCGCCAAAACCGGAAAGCCGGTATATTTTAACTGAGCCGTGCCACAAACTCCCCGCGGCGGCGCAGCACCTTTTCTGAACGCCGATGCGCTGCGCGCCGCATGGATCAACAGAAAGGATTGAGCACAGTGTCTGTACTGAAAAAAGGGATCCAGCTTTACGGGATCCGCAGCCTTTGTTCCAAGGATCTGGAGCAGGGACTGAAGACCGTTTCCGAGATCGGTTACGAGGGTGTTGAGTTTGCCGGATTTTTCGGACACAGCGCCGAAGAAGTCGCCGGCTGGCTGAAAAAATATCATCTGGAAGCCATGGGCGCTCATACCCCCGCCGATGAGATCCTGAACCATGCCGATGAAACGATCGCCTATCACAAAGCAATCGGCAATCACCGGATCATCTGCCCCGGTATCGATATGAAAAAGCGCGCGGACGTAGAGGCTTTTGCAGAACAGCTGAAGGCGGTGGCGCCCAAATACGCCGCCAGCGGGATGCGCATGTATTACCACAACCATTCGCATGAGTTTGTGAAAGACGGCGGCGCGTATCTGCTCGATATCCTGGCCGGTCTGCTCGGAAACGACTTTCTCTCGCTCGAGCTTGACGTATACTGGGTATACCGCGGTGGCGAAGATCCCGTCGCGTATCTGAACAAATACGGTCCGCGTTCTGACATCTTCCACGCCAAAGACGGCACCATGGAAATGGGAACCGTCGCCGGCCAGGGCAACGTCGACTTGCCGGCGGTGTTTGCGACCGCAAAGGCGCTCGACATGGCCTGGGCAGTCGTGGAATGCGAAGCCAGCGAGGAACTGAACGCGCAGGTCGAAGCCGCCGGAAAAGACTACGCTTATATCAGCACGCTGGTATGAGCGGCATAAGAGGAAGGATTTGATATCATGAAACTGGGTGTTTTAACCGTTCCGCTTCAGGAACAGTCCGCAGAGGACGCGTTCCGCTATCTGAGCGGACTTGGCGTTGAGACCGTGGAGCTCGGCGCCGGATGCTATACCAACGGCAATCATCTGCAGAGAGAGGCCATTCTCGCGGATCCCCAAAAGGCTGAAGCGCTGAAGGCGCTGCTCAAAAAGTATGATCTTCAGATCAGTGCGCTCTCCTGCCACGGCAACCCTGTGCATCCGCAAAAAGAGATCGCGGAGCACGATCACAAAGTTTTTGAAGAAACGGTCCTGGTCGCCGAAATGCTCGGCGTGGACACCATCGTCACCTTCTCCGGATGCCCGGGCGACAGCGCCGGCTCGCTTTACCCCAACTGGGTCACCTGCGCCTGGCCGCCCGATTACGGCAAGATTCTCGATTATCAGTGGAACGAGGTGCTCATCCCCTACTGGAAAAAAGCCGTAAAATTTGCCAATGATCACGGCATTTACAAAATCGCGCTGGAACTGCACCCCGGCTTTTCCTGCTACAACACTGCCAGTCTGCTCCGCCTGCGTGAAGCGGTCGGCGATACCATCGGCGCGAATTTTGATCCCAGCCATCTGTTCTGGCAGGGTATGGACCCTGTCGCATCCATCCGCGCGTTGAAGGGCGCGATCCATCACTTCCATGCCAAGGACACCAAGATCGATCCCTACAACAATGCCGTAAACGGCGTGCTCGACACCGGCTCTTACGACGATTTGGGGAATCGTTCCTGGACGTTCCGTACAATCGGATATGGCCATGATATGGGCGTGTGGAAGGATATCATGAGCGCGCTCAGAAGCGCCGGCTACGACGGCGCGATCTCCATTGAGCATGAAGACGCGTACATGTCCACGGCAGAAGGGCTCGAAAAGGCCATTGCCTTCCTCAAAGAGGTCATCATCAAAGAACAGCCCGCCGAGATGTGGTGGGCCTGACGCCTCTCCCGCGGCATACGCTTTTATAACACAAAACCCGCTGCAGAATGAGTGTCATTCTGCAGCGGGTTTTTCTGTCGTGAAGCCATGGGCTTATTGGGGGAGAAGACATCTGTATAACGGGAGGCTCATAACAAAGGCCTGCCTTATCCCACCGTGCGGGGGCAGCGCACCTCACGATTCAATCAGCGGCCTTGGGC
>CAKTWY010000110.1 GCA_934630445.1 uncultured Eubacteriales bacterium | reverse complement strand
CGCGTGAGGTTCAGCGCATAGATGTTTTCAACCGTCGTACTGAAGTTTGACAGCAGGAACGCGGTGTTGTCCAGCGTGCGGGAAGCGGCGTTCTTGAGGTTGCGCTGCTTCTCCTCCAGCGCGTAAGAGTTGGCCTGATAGACAAACGCCAGCGTCAGCGTGGAAAAGCTGATCAGAATCACGCAGACCGTTGAGAAAAAGGTTTTAACAAAGAGGCTGCTTTTCAAAAGCGGCTCCTCCCCCCGGATTAAAAAAATCGCGCCCGAGGCAGCAGCGGCCGGGGCAGTCAGGATTACTGCCCGCGGCCGGCGGAGTCAGGCGGAAAACGAAAGCGCGCAATTAGGCCTTTGCACCTTCCTGCGCTTTTGCGGCAGCAGGATCGGCGTCCTGCAGAAGTTCAAATTTATACCCTACGCCCCAGACGGTCTTGAGTTCCCATTTGTCGCTGGCGCCTTCGAGCTTTTCACGCAGGCGTTTGACGTGCACGTCGACGGTGCGCGTGTCTCCAAAGTAATCGAACCCCCATACATCATCGAGCAGCTGCGCACGCGTGAATACCCGGTTCGGAGAGGAAGCGAGAAAATAGATCAGTTCGATCTCCTTGGGCGGCGCGTCGATGCGCTTGCCGCGCACGGTCAGTTCGTACGATTCCTTGTCGATCACCAGATTGTCAAATACGAGCTTCGGCGGCAGCTCCTCCGGCTCATAACGGCGCAGCACCGCGCGGATACGGGCAATGACCTCGCGCATCTCCAGCGGCTTTACAATATAATCGTCCGCCCCCATATCGAGGCCGGAGACCTTGTCAAACGTCTCGCCCTTTGCCGTGAGCATGATGACAGGGCATTTGCTTTCCGCGCGGATGGCGCGGCAAACCTGCCAGCCGTCCATGACGGGCATCATGATATCCAGCAGCACGAGGTCCGGCGATTCGCGCCGGAACGCGCGCAGACCCTCGCCGCCGTCGCCGGCGGAAATGGTCTCATACCCTTCCCGCTCGAGATACAGGCGAAGGAGCTCACGGATATTCATGTCATCTTCGACGATCAAAATTTTTTTTGCCATAAAAAACACCCCTCGGTCGGTATGAAGTGGAGCATACGGATAGACGCGTATCGGTTTAGGATATGCCCATTATACAACAGAATGCGCAAAATAGGATGAATAGAGTGTTAAAAATAGAGGCGCAGCGGCAGGCACTCCGCCGGGCGCGGGCAAAAAGGCGCGCCTCAGTTCTCCAGGCAGAACGCCGCGAGCGCCGCGGGCGATTCGGCAATAAAGTCCGCGCCGTTCTGGAGCAGCTCTTGCCGGTCGCGGAAGCCCCACTCGGCGCCGATCGCCGCGACGCCGGCGTTCTTGGCTGTGACCATGTCGCTGCCCGAATCGCCGACATACGCTGTGCGCCCGGGCAGCACGCCGAGCTCTTCCATCAGCAGGCGGCAGGATGTGGCGTCGGGCTTGCGGGGGATTCCGGCACGCTCGCCGTATACACGGAGAAAATCCTCCGGTGCGAAAAAGGTCTCGATCAGCTTTTTCGTGTGCGGGTCGGGCTTGTTGGAGAGAACGGCGGTCCGGATCCCCTGCGCGCGCAGCGCGCGCACAAGATCGCAGACGCCCGCGTACGGCTTTGTTTTATGTACAAGGTTTTTGCGGTACTCCTCGCGGTACTGCGCGAGGAGCTGCTCGGTCACACTGTCGGGCGTGCCCTCGGGCACTGCGCGGTACATCAGGCTTTTGATGCCGTTGCCGACGAAGTAGCGGTAGGCGTTGAGCGGATGGGGGGCAAAGCCGCGGCGCTCGAGCACGCGGTTGGCGCTGTCGGCAAGGTCTGCAAGCGTATCGAGAAGCGTTCCGTCAAGATCAAAAATCACTGCATCGAATTTCATAAAAATCCCTACTTTTTATATTGTTCTGTGAGAAAAACGCGCTCAAAGCTCCGAACGGCGCTCAAAGCCGTTGCCGACGATCTCGGACGCTTCATGCAGGATGAGAAAGGCGTCCGGGTCGATGTCGTTCACGAGTTTGATCAGCTCCGATGTCTGCTGAACGCGCATTGCGCACATGATGACGAGCTTGTCATCCTTGTGATACGTGCCCTGCGCTTTGAGGTATGTCGCGCCGCGGTCGAGCTCGTCGGAGATGCGCCGGACGACTTCGTCATGCTTGTCTGTCACGATATAGGCGACCTGCGTTTTGTCCAGGCCGTATACGACCGCATCGATGACGAGGGAGGAGACGTAGATGGCAATGATCGCGTAAAGGGCGAGGTTGTAGTTGCGGAAGGTGACCGCCGAAGCGGTGACGACGAAAAGGTCGCTGATGAGCATCAGTCGCCCCGCGCGGATGTGCGGAAATTTAAGGCGCAGCAGGCGCATGACGATGTCCGTGCCGCCCGTCGTCGCCCCGCCGAGGAATACAAGGCCCAGCCCCGCGCCCATCAGCACCCCGCCGTAGAGCGAGGCGAGGAGCACATCCTCCGTAAACGGCGGCAGAAAGGCGAAAAGGTCGATCAGCAGCGACGAGAGGAACGTGGCAAACAGCGTGTAGAGAATAAAACGCCTGCCGATCCGCCGGTATCCAGCCAGGAGAAACGGGATATTCATCACGATGATGAGAAAGCCGGGCGCGAGCGGGATGAGACGGCTCAGGATCAGTGCCAGACCGGAAAAACCGCCCGGCGAGATGGAGTTCGGCTCCAGAAACAGGTCGAACGCCAGCGCGAACAGGAGACAGCCTGCGATGATCAGAGCGACGTTTGACCAGAAGCGTTTCATATCAGTTCTCCTCCTTTTCCTCCGTTTCCACAATTGTTTCGGGTTCGGGCGGCGCGCGGTGATACGTGCGCGTGACGTCTGCGAGAAGTGCCTCAACATCCGCGTTCAGCGCCTGGGCGCGCACGCGCCACGTCCAGTTCCCGCCGAGGGTGGCGGGGCGGTTCATTGTCGCATCCGAGCCGAGGGAGAGCACGTCCTGCATCGGGGCGATCGCGAGGACCGCCGGCGAGGCCCATACGGCGCGGATCGCGCTCCAGCCCGCGCCCGTGGGGAGAAGCGGCAGATAGTGAAGCGCGCGCTCGCGCACCGCTTCGTCTGCGTTTTCGTAGATTTCCGCGCAGAAGGGCGCGCTGTCGTGCGTGGAGGTGTATGCAACGACATTCTGCGGATAATTGTGCGGCAGATGCATGTTGTCGTCGCCGCCGAAGCCGAAGATCAGCACCCGCATCCCGGGAAAGCCGCTCTGCCGGACGAAGGCGCGCACCGCATCGTCGATCATACCCAGATCCTCCGCGACGATGTCCAGTTCGCCGAGCGCGCGGCGTATGGCGTCGAAAAGGCGCATGCGCGGACCCGGCCGCCACCGGCCGGAAACAGCCGTTTCAGCGCGGCGCGGGATCTCCCAATAAGCCTCAAACCCGCGGAAATGGTCGATGCGCAGTGCGTCAAACAGCGTAAAGGAGTGGCGCACGCGCCAGATCCACCAGGAAAAGCCCGTTTCCTCGTGGACCTTCCAGTTATAAAGCGGGTTGCCCCAGAGCTGGCCTGTGGCGGAATAGTAGTCCGGCGGCACTCCGGCGACGAGCTTCGGCGAGAGATCGCGCATCAGGCAGAACAGCTCCCGGTGCGCCCAGCAGTCGGCGCTGTCGGCAGAGACGTAGATTGGCAGATCACCCAGGATGCGCACGCCGTTCTCGTTGGCGTAGGCTTTGAGCGCCTTCCACTGCGTAAAAAAATGATACTGCAGAAATTCGTAAAAACGGATGTCGTCCGCGAGCAGAGCCGCATAGCGGCGCATGGCCTTTTCGTTGCGCGCGCGGATGGCGGTGTCGGGCCATTTGGAGAGCACAAGGCCGCCAAAATGGTCCTTCAGCGCCATAAAAAAAGCATAATCGGGGAGCCATTCGCGGTTTTCCTCGCAGAAAGCGTCAATCCTTTCGTCGAGCGCCGGGCCGACGCGGCCAAAAGCCTGGCGCAGAAGCGGCCAGCGCTTTTCATACAGCGCGCCGAAGTCGCAGTGGTCGGGGTCCTCTGCAAGCGCGCCGTTGAGCTCCTCCTGCGTGAGCAGGCCATCTTCCGCCAGCAGGTCGAGGTCGATCAAATACGGATTGCCCGCGGCGGCGGAAAAGCACTGGTAGGGCGAATCCCCGTAGCCGGTATGCCCGAGCGGGAGCACCTGCCACCAGGACTGTTCCGCGCGCTTGAGAAAATCGACAAATGCAAAGGCCGAGCGTCCGAGCCCGCCGATGCCGTAGCGCGACGGGAGCGAGGAGATATGCAGAAGAACGCCGGAAGAACGAGTGAACATAGGGTCCTTTCCATGCCGCACGTGATGCGGCGGCCGCGTTTTACGGCGCGCGGCGCGCCGGAATGCGGACGATGTAATGCCCGCTGGACAGACCGATGGAACCCGCTTGGGTTCCCTGCTGCAAAGGACGCACAGCCCTGCGCGCGGCGCGGGCGATGTGCGGAGAAGATCCTGAAGGAAGAGAAGCGGCGCGCGAAAAAGCGCGCCGGCAGATGGACTCACTTATATTGAACCACTAAACGGCCTCCGGGTCAAGCAAAACGCACAGGTGCGGCAAATGCAGCGCAAAAAATCGGGAATTTGATTGCAAAAAACGCTGTGGTACGTTAAAATAGTTCAGGCGGAACTGTCGGATCCGACGGTGTCCGCGCTTTGGAAAACAGCACGCCGCGGCGCGTGTGGAGCAGGGTGAGCATATTATGAGAATGAGAAAGAAAAAGAACCTCGGCCAGCGCATGGAGCGGTGTGCGAACGTCCTTGTCAGCGAGCCGCAGGCGCTGCGCGGTCAGTGGCGCGCACATTTCGGACGCGACCTTCCCCTCTGCGTGGAAATCGGCTGCGGCAAGGGCCGATTCATTGTGGAGACGGCGCGGCGTGAGCCGGATAAGCTGTTTCTCGCCATCGAGCGGGAGGAGGGCGCGCTGATCATGGCGCTGGAGAAGGTGGCCGGGGCGCCGCTGGACAACCTTTTGTTTTTAAGCTGCGATGCCGAGTCTTTGACGGAGATCTTCGCCCCGGGCGAGGTGTCGCGCGTGTATCTGAATTTCAGCGATCCGTGGCCGCCGAAAAAGCAGGCGAAGCGCCGCCTCACGCATCCGAACTTTTTAAAGCGGTATGACGAGATCCTCGCACCCGGGGGAGAGCTGTTTTTTAAGACGGATAACCAGAAGCTGTTTGAATATTCCATCGCTGAGATCGCCAACTACGGGTTCGTGCTTTCCAATGTTTCGCTCGACCTGCATCAGTCGGAATATGATAATATTATGACCGAATATGAAGAAAAATTTTCATCGCAGGGTATGCGAATTTACCGCCTTGAGGGGAAAAAGAAGGAAATGAACGCCGGCGAATGAGAAAACGGAACCCTATGCAGCGATTGCCTGGCGCGAAGCATTTTCATTTTCCGGCGCGCAGAATTTTTTGTATTTTGTAGGTTTTACCTATTTACTTTGCACGTGCGGACGCATATAATAAATGCAATAAATATCACCTTTAAGCCGTTCCCGTGAGTTCGGCAAGGCGGGCAGCATAGCGTTTGTGTGGACAAGCCATATAAATGCCTCTCGCCAGGTGCGGGAGGCATTTTTTATTCATGCAAAAAGGTGTATAATTTTGCAAAGGGAGGATACGGATGCCGCAGAAGCAGAAAGCGTCGATCATGGATGCGGACGGCATGCGCCGCGCCATCCACCGCATTTCTTACGAGATTTTGGAGAAAAACCGCGGCGCGCGCGACATTGTACTCGTCGGCATTGTGCGGCGCGGCGCAGTCGTCGCCGAGCGCATTGCCGATAAAATTTTTGACGTGGAGGGGATCCGCCCGCCGGTCGTGCGGCTGGACATCACGCCGTGGCGCGACGACAGGAAAAGCACGCAGGCGTGCGCAGGAGACGGGTTTGAAGGCGCTGTCGAGGTCGAGGGGGCGACGGTTATCCTCGTTGACGACGTGCTTTACACAGGGCGCACGGTGCGCGCGGCGATCGAGGCGGTCTTCAGCCGCGGCAGGGCGCGTGCCATCCGCCTGGCGGTGCTCATCGACCGCGGGCACAGGGAGCTGCCCATCCGTCCAGACTATGTGGGGAAAAACCTCCCCACTTCGGCGAGCGAGCGTGTGCGCGTGCTGGTAAACGAGTATGACGGCGCGGAGGGCGTAGCCATTATTGAGAGGGAGGCGGATGCATGAATATACTGATTCGCAGCGGACGCCTGATCGACCCGGCGCAGGGGCGCGACGAGGTCTGCGACCTGTATATCGCCGATGGGCGCGTCGCGGCGATCGGGCACGGGCTGGCACAGCAGGCGCAGCAGGTGATCGACGCGGCGGGGCTCGTCGTGTGTCCGGGCCTTGTGGATATGCATGTGCATCTGCGCGAGCCGGGCTTTGAATATAAAGAAGACATTGACAGCGGTACGCGCGCCGCGGCTGCAGGCGGGGTGACGAGCGTTGTCGCCATGCCAAACACAAAACCGGTCTGTGATAACCCGGACGCGGTGCGCGACGTTCTCGCGCGGGCCGAAGCGCGCGCGCATGTGCACGTGTATCCCGCGGCCGCCATTACCCGCGGGAGCGGGGGCGGTGAACTGTGCGACTATGAGGAGCTGAAAGCGGCCGGCGCCGTGGCGCTCACGGACGACGGTCGCCCGGTTGAAAACGCGGCGATGATGATGGAGGCGATGCGCCGTGCGGCGCGCTGCGGCCTTGCCATCATCTCGCACTGCGAGGAGATGAGCCTTTCAGGCGGCGTGATGAACGAAGGAGAGACGGCGCGCCGGCTTGGCGTGTGCGGCATCACGCACTCGTTTGAATCCGTGCAGGCGGCGCGCGAATGCGCGCTGGCGATGGAGACGGGCTGCCCGGTGCATATCGCGCACGTCAGTACATGGGAGACGGTCGCGCTCGTGCGCGCGGCAAAGGCCGCAGGCGCGCCGATTACGTGTGAGACGGCGCCGCACTATATTTCCCTCACGGACGAGGCGGTGCTCGATTGCGGTGCAAATGCAAAGATGAACCCGCCGCTGCGCGGCAGGCGTGATGTGGAGGCGCTGATCGAAGCGCTCGGCGATGGAACGATCGACGCTATTGCGACGGATCACGCGCCGCATGCCGCACACGAGAAGGCGGCGCTCGCCAGCGCAGCAAACGGCATTGTCGGGCTTGAGACTTCGCTTGCCGTGTGCCTCGGAGCGCTTTATCACACGGGGCGGATGCCGCTGCCGAAGATCATTGAAAAGATGACTGCGGCCCCGGCGCGCATTGTCAATATTCCGCGCGGCAGCGCCGCCGTCGGGATGGAAGCAGACCTTGCGCTTTTCGACCCGGACGCGTATTGGACAGTCGGGGCGGACATGCTTCAGTCCAAAGGGAAGAACACGCCGTTTCTCGGCCGCACGCTGCGCGGGCAGGTCAAATACACCATCGTATCCGGCAGGATCGTCAAAGGAGGATGCTGATATGTCCATAAACACCCTGGTTGAAAAAATCAAAGAGCTTTCAAACCCCACGGTCGTGGGCCTCGATCCGAGGATCGAGTATATACCGGAGCACATCGTAAAGCCGCTGCTCGCCCGCTATGGGGAGAATCTTCACGCCGTGTCGCGCTGCGTGCTGGAGTTTAACAAGGGCCTGGTTGACGCGCTGTGCGATATCGTTCCGGCGGTCAAACCCCAGTCGGCGTACTATGAGCTCCTCGGACCGGACGGGGCGGCGTGCCTGAAGGAAACGATCGACTATGCAAAAAGCCGCGGCATGTACGTCATCCTGGACGGCAAGCGCAACGATATCGGCGCGACAGCGGAGGCATACGCGGATGCGTATCTCGGCGTGTCCGCTGCGGGGAAGGCCGCCGTTGCCCCTTACGATGCGGACAGCCTGACGGTGAACGCCTATCTGGGCACAGACGGCATTGCGCCCTTCTTAAAGCGCTGCGGCGAACGTAAAAAGAGCATTTTTGTGCTGGTGAAAACGTCGAACAAATCCTCCGGCGAGCTGCAGAACCTCGAGGTCGGCGGCAAGCCGCTCTACGCGCGCATGGCCGAGCTGGTCGCCGGATGGGGTGCGGAACTCGTGACGCCCTGCGGTTACAGTGAGGTCGGGGCGGTCGTCGGCGCGACGTATCCCGAGGAACAGCGCCTTGTGCGCGAGATCCTGCCGCACGCATACTTCCTCGTGCCGGGCTACGGCGCGCAGGGCGCGACGGCCAGGGACATCAGAAATGCCTTTAACGCGGACGGCCTGGGCGCGATCGTCAACTCTTCGCGCGGCATCATGTGCGCGTGGAAGAAGACGGGCAGGGATGGCTTTGACTACCTGGACGCTGCACGAAATGAAGCGATCCGCATGCGCGACGATATCGTCGCGGCAATCAGATAAAAAGGGGGAAGCGGAATGAAAAAAGCGTATCTCCTGCTTGCAGACGGCACGCTGTTTGAAGGAACGGCGCTTGGCGCCGAGGGGCAGAGCATCGGCGAGGTGGTTTTCAACACCGGTATGGCAGGCTATCAGGAGGTGTTGACTGATCCCTCCTATTTCGGCCAGACGGTGTGCATGAC
>CAKTWY010000109.1 GCA_934630445.1 uncultured Eubacteriales bacterium | reverse complement strand
AAAGCCAAAGCCGAAGCGCCCCGCTCGCGCATCCTCAAGAACTATAATATCATCAAGGACTATGTCGAATTTGCCAAGGGCTACGGCGTCACGGTCGTCTACCACCCGCATGCCCGCTCCATCGTCGAGACGGAAGAGGAGATCCTCGAGCTCATGGACGTGACCGGCTGCATGCTGTGCCTGGATACCGGCCATCATCAGCTCGTCAACGGCAAGCCCGTGCGCGGCGACCGCACGACGATCGACTTCTTCCTCAAGCATCACGAGCGCATCCCCTTCCTGCACTTCAAAAACGTCGACGGGCAGAAGATGATCGAGCGCCAGAAGGATATCACCGTCATGGCGTACTGCCCGCTGGAGGACGGCGTGATCGATTTTGTCGAGCTGCGCAAGGCCCTCGAGCAGGTCAATTTTGAAGGCATCGGCGTCGTGGAGCAGGATATGGCCCACGCACCTGCGGAAGAGTCCTTCAAGCTCTCGAAAAAGAACCGCGAGTTCCTCGAAAAAGTCGGCATTGTCAAATAAGTTTGTGATATGGCAGTTTTCTGCCGCTTAATACGGAGGGATATCGTTATGATCAGAATCGGTCTTCTCGGCGTGGGCGGCATCGCCCAGCTCTCGCACCTGCCTATGCTGCAGAATCTCGACGATCTGTATGAGATCGCAGCCATCTCCGACCTTTCGCCCGCCATCCGCGGCATGGTCGCCAAAAAGTACAATGTTCCAAAGGTTTACGCCACCGCGGAGGAGCTCCTCGCCGACCCGGATATCGACGCGGTGATGGTCCTCTCGCCCGACCCGCTGCACGCCCAGCTCGCCATCCAGGCGATGGAGGCGGGCAAGCATGTCTTTATTGAAAAGCCGCTTGCCATGAACAGCCAGGACATCCGCCGCATGATGGCGGTCGAGGCCGCGCATCCCGGCGTCGTGGCCATGGTCGGCTATATGCGCCGCTTTGCCGCGCCGTTCATCAAGGCCAAGGAGCTCCTTGCCGAGGATGACCGCCCGGTCGAGTACATCCGCTTCCGCGACATCATCCTCGAGGGGCGCTTCTTCACCGGCCAGACGAGGAAGACCATGCGCGCGCGCGGCCAGTCGGACCTTCCGGCGCATGCGCTCGAGGACATCGCAAAGATGAAGTACGAGCAGCACTCCGTCGGCCTGGGGGAGGACGCGACCGAGATGCAGCGCAACGTCTATCAGATGCTCCTGGGTCTGGGCTGCCATAGCTTCTCCGCCGTGCGCGAGCTTATCGGCCTGCCGAAGGAGGTCAAGTCCATCCTCACCTCCAAAAACGGCACGCACGTCGTTGCGCTTTTGCAGTACGACGGCTTTATCGGCACGTATGAGATGGTCAACGATCAGAACGTCGTCCAGTTCGACGCCGCGATCGAGATCTTCCAGGGCGACCGCAAGCTCAAGATCAAATATGAGACGCCCTATATCCGCTGGCTACCGCATTCGCTCGAGGTGATCGAGTCGACCGGCACGGATACGAAGACCACCATCTACGGGCCGGACTATCACGACGCGTTCGAGGCGGAGCTGAAGTATTTCGCCCAGTGCATCGCCGAAGGGAAGACGCCCAAAACATCGCTGGCCGATTCCCTGCAGGATATCGAGCTGTTTGAAAAGATGGCGAAGATGGTCGTCAAAGAGGGATAAAAATGCAAGCGCTCCCCCGCCGCACGGATGCGCGGCGGGGGAGTCAAACTGTGGCGGCAAAGCGCTGCGGCATTAAAGCGCCGCGGATGTGTCGCCCTGAGCGCCCTGCCCTGTCATCCTGCGCGAGTCATCCTGAGCGGAGAGGTGTTTCTCTCATACCTGTCATCCTGAGCGAAGCGACCTGCCCACTCGTCGAGATGGTCGCGTCGCGTCGCCCTAACGGGCTTCCTTCCGCTCCCACTCTCCTCCGCAAATCCGCTCCCTCCCCCTGCCACTGGCAGCGGTCGCGTATTTGCCCCCTCCACGCGAGGATCCCGTCCGTAGAACGGCGGGCTGATGGAACACGCGAGGACCCCGTCCGCAGAGCGGCATTCTGCCGGAACACGCCTTCCTACATACGGGGATTCTTCGGCCTCACGGCCTCAGAATGACAGAGCACTGTCATCCTGAGCGAAGCGATACCCCTCCGGGGCACGCGAGGATCCCGTCCGTAGAACGGCGGGCTGATGGAACACGCCCTCCTACATACGGGATTCTTCGGCCTCACAGCCTCAGAATGACAGAGTACCTGTCATCCTGAGCGTCAGCGAAGGATCCCGTCCGTAGAACAGCATGCTGCCGGAACACGCTCTCCTACATACGGGCTTCTGCCCACTCGTCGAGATAGTCGCGGCGCGTCGCCTATGCAGGCTCCTTCCGCTCCTTCGCTCCTCCGCAAAACTGCTCCCTTTCTCTGCCCCCGGCAGTGGTCACAGTTTTGCCCCTGCGTCGCTGCTCGGCGCTGTGCTTCTCCTCCGCAAAACGCTTCCTTTCTCCCTCCCCCGGCGGCAGTCACAGTTTTGCCCCAGAATGATAACTCTCCGCCCTCCGTTCCCGGTCCGGGCCATCTCTGAAAAGGAGCAATTTTTATGTCCATCGAAAAAATGAAACCGGAGATCCGCCGCTTTGTAATGGCCGTGTGGGGCATCTTCCTGTTCACATTCGGCTTCAACCTCTTTATCGTTCCGGTCAACCTCTACAACGGCGGCGTGGTGGGCCTGGGGCAGATTATCGCCGCGGCGCTGAAGCAGACGTTTCATCTGACGCTTCCGTTCGATATCTCCGGCATCATCATCTACGTGATCAACATTCCGCTTTTTTTCCTGGCTTTCCGCTCAATGGGTAAACTTTTTTTTGCCAAAACGCTCGTGTGCGTCACGATGCAGAGCGTCTTTATGCTCCTCATCCCGATCCCGAAAGAGCCCATTGTCGGCGAAATGCTCACCAGCTGCCTCATCGGCGGCATCATCACCGGCTACGGCGTCGGCGTGACGCTGCGCGCCGGCTCAGCGGGCGGAGGGCTTGATATCCTCGGCGTGTATCTGGCCAAAAAATCGCCCGACGCAAGCGTGGGCAAGATCGCCATTGGCATCAACGCCGTTATTTACGGCGTGTGCCTTTTTATGTTTGATATCACCGTCGTCATATACTCCCTCATCTACACCACCGTGCAGGCGCTGTTCATCGACCGCACCCATACGCAGAACGTCAACGTCGAAGTGTTTATCATCGCCAGGCGCGGCATTCCTGAGATTCGCGCAGCCATTACCAAAGAGCTGATGCGCTCCGCCACCGTCTGGAACGGCGAGGGCTGCTATACCGGCGAGCAGGCGACGATCCTGTATACGATTATGTCCAAGTACGAGGTGCGCGAATTAAAGCGCATCCTGCGCGCGATCGACCCCGACGCGTTCGTCACCGTGAAAGAGGGCGTTTCCATCGCGGGCAACTACAAAAAGCACCTCTGAACGCGCGTGGCGGAAGCGCTGCCCCCGCCAAGGGCGCCGTTCCGGTGCGAAAATGCAAAAACAGCGCTTCGGCGCTGTTTTTTATTGCTCCGTACGCGCTTCGCCCGGCGGGCAGCCGCCGCGCATTTCCGTATCCGCGCCCGCCTTTGCGGCGCATGATTTTCCAGATAGGCAAAATAAGACTGTTTTTCTTCGCATGCTGTGCCCCGCCGGTGGCGGCGGGGATTGGCAGCCGCCCGGGTTGACCGCACAGCGCCGAAAAATGTCGGTTTTGTAAAGCAGGCATGTATATTTTGTGATATTTTATTGTCCGGATTTGTGCGAGTTTTATAGTGCTGCCAAAATAAAAATTGTAATTTGTTTAAACCAGACAAAAAAGACTGATAAATATCAAATAAATCCTAGAAAAAGCAAAAAAATTATGATATTTCCCAAAGTGCACAAATCGACTTGTAAAAAAAGACTGTGCGTTTGGTCATTATAGTTATGCCTTGGTTCATTCATTCCATTGAAAAATGAAAGATTTGTGGCAGAATAGAGATGCGGAGTATGAAACCCCACAAATTTTAGACAGGAGTGACATTATGAAAAAGGCATTAGCACTTCTGCTCGCGGCGCTTATGGTCTGCGCGATGTTCGCAGGCTGCTCGCAGCAGAACACCACCCCGGAAACCCCGTCCAACACCCCTTCTGAGACCCCGTCCAACACCCCGTCCGAAACCCCCACTGAGGGCGGGGAGTATATCATCAAGTACCCGACCCATCAGATTGGCTCGAACTCCTCCGCTCCGGCCAATGCTTCCATGGTAGAGACCTTTAACGAGAAGTATAAGGGCCAGTACAAGATCGAAGTGGAAGAAGTTCCTGGCGACCAGAACTACATGGACAAGATGAAGACCCTCATCGCCTCCAAGCAGATGCCGGCGATGGTCTATGCCGACGGCCTTGTCGACGCGGCGTTTGCCCAGGGCCTTGTCACCGACCTGAAGCCCTACCTCGAAGAGGATGCGGAGTGGGCGAAGAACTTCACCGAGATCGGCCTTGAGTTCAACACCCGCGACGGCGTGATCTGCGCGGTTCCCAACGAAGGCCAGCTCATCGGCTACTACTACAACAAAGAGCTCTTCCAGAAGGCCGGCATCGAAGGTCCTGCGAAAACGTGGGATGAGTTCTGGGCCATCTGCGAGAAGCTGAAGGCTGCCGGCATCACCCCGATGTCCATGCAGACCGGCGACGGCGGCTGGGTCACCAACCTGTGGCTTGCCAACATGATCGCGGCGCAGGACGGCGGCATGGAATTCATGAACGGCATCACCAAGATCGACGACTTTAACGTTGCGCCCTTCATCGGCGGCCTGAACGAAGTCCAGAAGGTCTTCTCCAACGGCTACACCACCAAGGACGCTGTCGGCGGCATGTATGAGAACGCTGCCAACAACTTCATCTCCGGCAACACCGCTATGATGGCCAACGGCACCTGGATGATCGGCTCCTTTACTGATCCTTCCATGGGCGGCAGCGAGGAGTTCCTCGCCAAGGTCGGCATCGCGCTCTATCCGAACGATGTGTACATCTCCAGCCCGGGCGTGGGCTTTATGGTCACCGGCCAGGGCGATAAGGAAGTCGAAGCCGGTATCGCGATGATCAAGCACTGGACCAGCAAAGAGACGCAGGAGAAGAACCTCGAAGTGTGCGGCCTGCTGCCCGCTTCCCCGATCGCCGAGATCCCCGAGTCGCTTGGCGAGTCGAATCCGCTCCTCTACGATATCCTGAACCAGAAGGCAAACGGCAAGAGCATCGTAACGCTCGGCACGCGCTTCTATGACAACATCGACAGCGAAATGTCCGCTCAGCTCGCGCTCTTTGCCGAGGGCAAGTGCACCGCTGAAGACTTTGCGTCCGCCCTTACGGCCGCCGCTGCGAAGAACTGATCAAGCTGCTTTCCAATCCTTCCAATAACCCGACCGTTTTGGGAGCCCTGAGAGGTTCTTTCTCAGGGCTCCCTCAAACGGAAGGCAGGAAGCGCTCTTTCTGGCAGAAGCTGGCTTCTGCGCCCGGAGCGATGCTCCGCAACCCACAAACAGCTCCGGGCCGTATGGCCGCGCGCACTGCCGGCCGCTTTTCCAGCGCAATCTCCCGCAAGGGATTGATCCATAGAAAACAGCCTGTCCGTACCGGCGCCGGCCAGGCGGTGCAAAATCTGCTGCCGGGGAAAAGGCGGTAATATGCAAAAAAGCTACAAAAAGTGGGTGCCGATTTTCCTGGCGCCTGTCTGCGTGATGTTCCTGTTCCAGTATGCCATTCCCTTATGTACGGTGGTCGCGACGTCCTTTACCGAGTACAAGCTCACCGCGAAGGGTGTGACGTTCATTGGACTGCAGAACTACATCGACCTCTTTACCAAGGACCCGACCTTCGTCGTCGCTTTGAAGAATACTGCGGCATGGCTTGTGCTGCACGTGTTCTTCCACATCGCCATCGGCGTTATGATGGCGCTCATCCTTTACCGTAAGCCCAGGGGCTGGAAGTTTGTCCGCACGGCTTACATGTCTCCGAACATCATCGCCTCCTCCGCGATCGCGCTGATTTGGATGCAGCTGTACAACGCGGAGTATGGCCTCGTCAACCAGTTCCTCGGCTGGATCGGCCTTGAGCAGTTCCAGACCAACTGGCTCTTCAACACGGATACCGCGTTCTGGGCGGTCATGATGACCTGGTTCCTCTATGCAGGCTACACCTGCACACTCGTCCTTGCAAGCCTCCTCTCCATTCCGCAGGATATGTTCGAGGCTGCCAAGGTCGAAGGCGCGAACGCCTTCCAGGTCGACTGGTATATCGCCCTTCCCATGGCAAAGGAGACGATCGCGACCACAATGATCATGGGCGCGACCTATATGCTCACCATGTTCCCGCTTATTTATATGACTACAAACGGCGGCCCCGGTACGCACACCACGAACCTGGCGCTGTACCTTTATAAAACCGCGATGCTCGAGAACAACTACGGTTACGCGAACACCATGGGCGTGTTCATCATCATCCTCGGCATCATCATCATGCAGATTATCAACCGCCTGATGAAGACCAACAAGGGGGAGGCGTAACGGTATGGCAAAGACTGGAAAAATTCGCGAAACAAGCAAATTTGTGAAATATCTCGCCATTGTCGCCAAATATCTCGTTATGGCCGGCGCCATTTTCATCACGTGCTTCCCCATACTCTGGGTCATCCTCTCCTCGTTTAAGACCAACCAGCAGATTTTCTCCGGCCAGTTCTGGCCGACGGAGTTCAACCTGAGCGGCTACAAGCAGGCGCTGGATATGACGCCGATCCCCAAGTTCTTCCTCAACAGCCTTCAGATCGCCGTCGTGGCGATGGTCTGCGGCGTTATGCTCATCTCCATGGCCTCGTATATCTTCGCACGCGTCAAATTCAGGGGCTCGGGCTTCCTTTACGGCCTTCTCATGACCGCAATGGTCCTCCCCGCGACCGCGATGATCCAGCCGATCTACATGCAGATCAACCGCCTCGGCCTGCTCGACACCAAGGCCGCGCTCATGATCGTCTACTCCTGCACCGGCCTTGCGATGACGCTCATGATCATGCGTTCCTTCTTCGCCGGCATCCCCCGCGACCTGGAAGAATCCGCCGCGGTCGACGGCGCGGGCTTTATGCGCACCTACCTGCAGATCATCCTCCCCGTCGCCAAGCCCGGCATCGCCACGTGCATGGTTCTCCGCTTCCTCGAGAACTGGAATGAATTCAACTACGCCCTTATTCTCACCACGTCGACCAATGTCCGCACGCTCCCGCTTTCGCTGAGCTACTTTGTCTCGACGTTCAGCTTCAACTACACCGCGATGTTCGCCGCCATCACCATCGCCGCGGTTCCGTCGCTGGTCGTCTTCGCGATCTTTAACGAGCAGGTCGTCTCCTCGATGACCGTCGGCTCGGTCAAGGGATAAGAGATCGCCGAAGGGGTGCCCGGTACCCCCCCGGCAACCCCGGAGGGGATCAGATTTTGAAAAGATCCGATCGCGGTGTCAAAAGCGGAAGTGAATTCCGCTTTTGACGGGATTTGAGAGGCGGTTTGCCCGTCTCACGCCCGCGCAAGGCCGTGCAAACCCTCACGCACCTGCGGACGCAACCGGCGCACAGTCTGTGCGCGGAGATTGTCCTGGCGTTTCAAACCGGGCTTGCCCGGGCTGAAATAAGGTACTTGTCTTCTTGGGCGGGGCGCGCGCCCCGCCCCATTTTCATTGGAAAGCGGCAGAGCCGTGCGCTCTGCCGATGATTGGAAAGGAAGGTTTTGTATGAAAGTAGAAATCGCAACCTGCCCGTGCTCCTGGGGCGTATTCTGGTCGGACGGCTCGCCCTCGCATACACCGGCCAATGTGTTTATGGATATGGCCGCTGCCTCCGGCTACGTCGGCATTGAGCTCGGCCCGGTCGGGTATCTTCCCACCACGAAGGCGGAGCTGGACCGTGAGTTCGGCCCCCGCGGTCTTGTCGCCCGTGCCGGCACCGCCTGCTATGAGATCGACGAGATGGCCAGCTTTGAAGACGTGCGCGAGCGTGCGACGAGCCTGTGCTCGCTGCTGCGCGACCTCGACGTGCACTACCTCGTCATGATGGATGAGTCAAAGTTCGGCAAAAGCCGCAAAGCCAAAGCCGAAGCGCCCCGCTCGCGCATCCTCAAGAACTATAATATCATCAAGGACTATGTCGAATTTGCCAAAGGCTACGGCGTGACGGTCGTTTACCATCCGCACGACCGCTCCATCGTCGAGACCGAGGAGGAGATCCTCGACCTCATGGAAGTGTCCGGCTGCATGCTCTGCCTTGATTTCGGCCACCATCAGCTTGATAACGCCAAGACCGCCGATTTCGGCGACCGCACGGCGATCGACTTCTTCTTAAAGCATCATGAGCGCATCCCCTTCCTGCACTTCAAGAACACGGACGCCAAGGCGCTTGCCGCCCGCCTCGCTGACCCTGAGGGCGAAGACGAAGGCTGCCCGTTCTGCCCGCTTTCCGAAGGCGTTATCGACTTTAAGGAACTCAAGCGCGCGCTCGAGGCTGTCAATTTTGACGGCATCGGCGTTGTCGAGCAGGATATGGCGCATGCAAAGCCGGAAGAGTCCTTCGAGCTTTCCAAGAAGAACCGCGAATATCTGCACGAGATCGGCATGATCTGACAGCTGCCGGAT
>CAKTWY010000108.1 GCA_934630445.1 uncultured Eubacteriales bacterium | reverse complement strand
AGCAGCGATCGTCTGGACGACTTTGAATTCGGAGTCACCCGGTGCGGACAGACCTTCGCTTTCAAGAATGGCGACACAGCCGGAGATGTCGCCTTCACAGATGATGGGCGCGGCGATCGCACACAGGTAGCGCTCAGCGCCTTCACAGAGCAGGATGGGGCGCTCGCCGGGCTTTGCACGATAAATCTGGCGGGATTCCATGATGCGCTCCACATCGTCGCTGACGCGCTTTTCCATCACGTCGCGGCGGGAGATGCCGGCGGCGGAGATGATCGCATCGCGATCGCTGATGGCACAGGCAAAGCCTGTGGTCTTGTTGATGACGTCGCACAAATGTGAAGCGAAGGAGGCGAGTTCCCCCAGGGGCGAATATTTCTTAAAAATCACTTCTCCGTCGCGGTCAGTGTAGATCTCAAGCGGGTCGCCTTCGCGGATACGCATGGTGCGGCGAATCTCTTTTGGGATGACAACGCGGCCCAGATCGTCGATTCTGCGGACTATACCGGTTGCTTTCATAGTTTTCCTCCTGGCACGTTTTACGCTTTTGTTTCGGTTTGATTGGAATGTATTTGCAGGTGATGCTCCTATTATCTGCTTTTGAAGTTTGTTTATACCTTTGACATTTTCCGTAAAACGTGAAAAAAGAGTCGAATGATCGTTTAAAAAGAGAAAAACTGCGGCAGGAACCTACGGCAGTCTTTCCAAAAATGATCAAAAATAGCCTTTTCATACGCGTGTGCGGCGGTTGCACGCAAGGGAGAGACGCGCGCGAATAAAATCGGAGTTTTTTATCGCGGAGCAATAAAAAGTATCATCTGAATCTTTCAGGGAACAAACGCTTCGGAGCGGTGGCCAGGGCGATCAGGTTTTCATCAGTGGCGTTGCGTCCGGTACCATAAGTCCAGAGAAAGCTGATTTTATCGAAAGGACCGCCGTTTTCAAGAATATTGCGCACGACGGCGTCGATTTCTTCGCGCGATTTGCCCTCGTAATATTCCGCGTTTACAATGTAGCTGCAGATCGCGTCCGGAAAATAGCGGCGCACGATCGTGTAGTCGCTGCCGCCGCCGATGTCCAGCGTCTGCGGATTTAACGCGGTGTAGAGCTGGGCATATTTGTCAAACACACCGCAGTGATGAATGCCGAAATGACGGCACTGCATGCGCAGCCATTGATCGACCGGGAGGATGACCTTGCGGTAGAGCTCCGGTGAAAACATGATCGCAGGACAATTCCCGATGGAAAAATCGAACGGAGCGACGCGGTAATTCGGATCGACTTTGTTGGAAAACTCATATACAAGGCGCATCAGGGTTTTTGCGACCGTCATGAGCACATGCTGGGCGACGTCCGGATCGGAATAACAGCAGGCGATGAAATCGGCGCCAAATACCGAGACGGCGACATTCAGCGGACTGCCGAGATTGATCTCTCCGTCGACATATCCGTATTTTTCTTTCAGAATACGGGCGTCGTCAAACGCCTTTTTCATAACGTCGCTGTTGTGGAGGTCGGGCACTTCAACCTGGGACAGCTGATCGACATCGTACTCATAGGCAACGGCGGACGGCGCCTGATTTTCAACGTATTTAATCTCACAGCCGAAAATTTTTGAAACAAAACGATGCCCATACTGATCCGCGGCTACCGGCCGCGGCGCAGGGTTTTTGCTTCCGATGCCCACTTCGGCCAGGTGGGGAAATTTTGTTGCAACTTCATACGCCATTTGCCGGTAGCTCTCAACACGCCGGATCGGGTCTACCCAAAAATCTTCTTCAAAACGCACGCCCAGCCGGTCATTATACCAATCTTCTGATAAATCTACGCGTATCAGCTCATTCATCATTTCAAATTCATCCTAAATGCAATATGTTTATAGGGAGATTCTTGCCGAATTTGGTTGATTATAACATCTCTGTTTTTCTTTTTCAATAGATCGTGCATGTTTGTCATTGTGCTGATTTTAAATGATATCCCTTCTGTCCGAAGCATATATCCGGCACGATTGCGGGGCAAAGGTTGAATTGTGAATCTTGATTGAAAAAAATGTGCATTTATTCAAAATCATGTGAAATATGAATGGCGACACCGTTTGACGTAACGACGCAAATTTTGTATAATACAATGAATAACAATGCGGCAAATCTGTCTAATGCGGCAAAAAATTCGCAAAAATACAGCGTTTTACAGATAAAAGACCAAGCGAAAGGAAGTGCTTACTTGTGGCACAGATGAAACATACCGCCCCGATGGATGGGAACGAAGCCGCCGCGCATGTGGCATACGCATTCACTGAAGTTGCGGCGATTTATCCGATTACGCCGTCCTCCCCTATGGCGGAGAAGACGGACGAATGGTCGGCCAAGGGAAGGAAAAATATCTTTGGGCAGACGGTGAAGCTCGTCGAGATGCAGTCGGAGGCAGGCGCGATCGGCGCTGTGCACGGCGCGGCGGAAGCGGGCGTGCTCGCAACGTCGTACACCTCCTCGCAGGGCCTGATGCTCATGATCCCGACGATGTACCGCATTGCGGGCACGAAGCAGCCGGCGGTGCTGCACGTGGCGTCGCGCACGGTGGGCACGCACGCGATGTCCATCTTCGGCGATCATTCGGACGTGATGAACTGCCGCTCCACCGGCTTTGCACTCCTGTCTTCCGGGAGTGTGCAGGAGGTCATGGACCTGGCGGGAGTGGCGCATCTTTCGGCGATCCGCGGGAGGATCCCGTTCCTGCACTTTTTTGACGGTTTCCGCACATCGCATGAAATTCAGAAGATCGAAGTCCTCGACTATGAGGATTTGAAATCGCTCGTCGATTGGGAGGCGATCGAGTCGCTGCGCGACGCGGCCCTGAATCCGGAGCACCCGACGCTGCGCAACACCGTGCAGAACCCGGACGTTTACTTCCAGTTCCGAGAGGCGAATAACCGTTTTTACGACGCGCTCCCCGGCATTGTGGAAGGGTACTTAAATGAGATCAACCGTCTGACGGGCAGGCATTACGGCCTGTTCAACTATTACGGTGCGCCGGATGCCGAACGCGCAATCGTTGCGATGGGTTCGGTTTCCGGCACGGCGATGGACACGGTCGATTATCTGAACGCGCGCGGGGAGAAGGTGGGATACCTGCAGGTGCACCTGTATCGCCCGTTCTCGGTCGAACACCTACTGCGTACCCTCCCGAAGAGTGTCAGGCGTGTGGCGGTGCTCGACCGCTGCAAGGAGCATGGAGCTGTGGGCGGACCGCTCTACGAAGATGTATGCGCCGCGTTTATCCATCAGGAAGACGCGCCGCTCATCGTCGGCGGGCGCTACGGTTTGTCGTCGAAAAATACGGACCCCGCCCAGATCAAGGCGGTGTTCGACAACCTGAAGGCCGACGCGCCGAAAAACAATTTCACGGTCGGCATCGTTGACGACGTGACGCACTTATCCCTGCCGGTCGGGCCGGCGCTTGCAACGGAGGATGAAGGAACGGTCTGCTGCAAGTTCTGGGGCCTCGGCTCGGACGGAACGGTGGGCGCGAACAAGAATTCCATCAAGATCATCAGCGATTATACCGACCTTTATACGCAGGCGTATTTTGAGTATGACACGAAAAAATCATTTGGCATCACAAAATCACATCTGCGCTTTGGGAAAAAGCCGATCCGCGCGACACATCTCGTGCGCGAGGCGGATTTTATCGCCTGCCACAACGAGTCGTATCTCGACAAATACGATATTATTTCGGAGCTGAAGCCGGGGGGAACCTTCCTCCTGAACTGCGAGTGGAGCGCGGACGAGCTCGGGCAGCGGCTTCCTGGTGCGGTGAAGCGCTATATTGCGGAAAACGATATCCATTTTTACATCATCGACGCGAACACGATCGCGCACGGGCTCGGCCTCGGCAATCACGCGAATATGGTGCTGCAGGCGGCGTTTTTCCGCCTGGCGAAGATCATCCCCATGGAAGACGCCGTGGGCTACATGAAAGACGCGGTCAAAAAGTCCTATGCGAAGAAGGGCGAGGCGATCATCAAAAAGAATATGGACGCGATCGACGCCGGAACAGGGAGCGTGGTGCGCGTCGACGTGCCGGCGGCCTGGAAGGATGCGGCAGATGAAAAACGCCAAGTGCGCGCCGATCTGCCTGCGTTTATCAAAAATCTTCTTGTTCCCATCAACGCGCAGAAAGGCGACGATCTTCCTGTCAGCGCGTTCATCGGCTATGAGGACGGCACGATGCCGCTGGGTACTTCTGCCTATGAAAAGCGCGGCATTGCCACAGAGCTGCCGGTGTGGAGCGCAGACAAGTGCCTGCAGTGCAACCAGTGCGCCTATGTCTGCCCTCACGGTGTGATCCGCCCGTATCTTTTAAATGACGAAGAGCGCGGCAGGGCGCCGGCAGGCTTCGAGACAGTGGAGGCCAAGGGCGCGAAGGCGAAGGGGCTGTTCTATTCGCTGCAGCTGAGCGCGCTCGATTGCACAGGCTGCGGCAACTGCGTGGCCGTGTGCCCGGCGAAGGAGAAAGCGCTCGCGATGACAAACGCGGCTGACACATCGTTTGACAGCGCGCATTGGGAATACGGCCTGACGCTGGACGAGAAGGATATTTTTGACGTGTCGAGCGTGAAGGGCAGCCAGTTTAAGACGCCGCTGCTCGAGTTTTCCGGCGCGTGCGCAGGCTGCGGAGAGACGCCGTATGCCAAGCTTATGACGCAGCTGTTCGGCGACAGGGTCTATTGGGCGAACGCCACCGGCTGTTCGCAGGCGTGGGGTTCGGCGATGCCGTGCATTCCGTATACAAAAAACAAAGAGGGAAAGGGGCCGGCCTGGTCAAACTCCCTGTTTGAAAACAACGCAGAGTTCAGTCTCGGCATGAGCCTGGCGAGCGCGCAGCAGCGCGCGCGGGTCAAGATGATGGCGGAAGAACTGCTGAAGCTGTTGAAGCCCGGCGAGGCGGCCGAGGCGGAGCATGCGCTTACGCGCTGGCTCGGCGCGTTTTACGAATCGCGCGAATCGGCCGAGGCAGGCCGCGCGCTGGTCGAGGCGCTGGAGCAGGCGCCCCTTTCCGGGCGCGCGGGCGAGCTGGTACAGAAGATCGTGCGCCGAAAAGATCAGCTCTCGAAAAAGACGATCTGGATGTACGGCGGCGACGGCTGGGCGTACGATATCGGTTACGGCGGGCTTGATCACGTCATCGCGATGGGGGAGGATGTGAACATCCTCGTCATCGACACCGAGGTCTATTCGAACACGGGCGGGCAGTCGTCGAAGGCGACGCCGCTCGGCGCGGCGGCGCAGTTCCAGTCCTCCGGCAAAAAGACGAGCAAGAAAGATCTCGGCCGGCAGCTGATGGCGTACGGAAACGTCTATGTCGCGCAGGTTGCGATGGGGGCGGACCCGGCGCAGCTGATCCGCGCGCTTCTCGAGGCGGACAGCTATCCGGGCCCGGCGGTCGTCATCGCGTATGCGCCGTGCATCTCGCACGGCATCAAGGCCGGCATGGCCAACGTTCAGCAGGAGATGCGCCGCGCTGTGGAGGCAGGGTATTGGCATCTGTACCGCTACAACCCGCTGAAGCGCGAGAAGCCGTTCACGCTCGATTCAAAGGAGCCGTCGATGCCCTTTAAGGACTTCCTGAAGGGAGAGGTTCGCTATGCCTCGCTGGAGCTGACCTTCCCGGAAAATGCGAAGACGCTCTTTGCACGTGCGGAGCAGGAGGCAAAGGAAAAGTACGAGATGTACCGCGCGCTGGCGGAAGGGCAGACCGGCGTATAAAGGATGGGCTTCAAGAAAACCACAGACGGCTGAAGGCCGCTGGAGGATGGAAGCAATGCTGCCCGTACGAGACGGGGAAAGAAGGTTGTTATTATGTCGGAGGAGCTGCGCTTTACGGGATACAGGCAGAAACTGGATGGGCAAAAGCTAACCATTCATATCGATGCTTCAGCCGGGAGCGACACGGTACATTATGCGTGCTATCTTTACCGAAACGGGGAACGTATCAAGATACTTCCATACTCCAGCCAGAATCAATTTGAAGTGGCGCTTTCGGAATATGGGCTGTATCAGATAACATACTTTGCAAAAATAGACAATGAGCATAAAATTTACGCACAGGGCCAGCCGTTCATCTTTCTAAAGGCGGTGATGGACGTGCTGGGGACCGGCAGAGAGACAGAAGCGGCCTTGGCAGAGGGCGGCATGGTATCCGTGGGAACGCACCATATATACAAAGCGTCAGAATGTGAAGGGAAAAAAGCAGATTTTCTGTTGATTGATCTGATGGGATTTACGCGGGAAGTTCTGCAGGAAATGAACGGCTGCGAAGAGCCTCGCGTCTGCGCGCTATTTGGTGAAAGGCGGCTGTCAGAGCTGGCCAAAGGGTATGGCAGAAATCGGATATATTTGCTGGAAAGCAGCAGAGCAGATGCCTTCGGAGACGCGGCGGAATGGCTGTACGAGGAGCTTCTCAGCGTATGCGACGGGATTCTCGAACGGGAGAATTATATAAGACAAGACGAACTCCTTGCAACACAGGTGCTCAACGTGCTGACGCCGCATTTTGCCGGCAGGATAGGAACGTTTGAGGTTGAGGCGCAGCTGCAAGGCAATGTGCTGGAAGCGCATATTTTTCAGGATGCTCCGACGCAGGGCAACCAGTATTGCTTCTATCTCCTGAAGGACGGAACCGTATACGCAAGGACGGATTGGAGTGGGGAGCCGAACTTCCAGTGGACGCTGGAGGAAGACGGCATTTATGTCGTACAGGGATATCTGCGCTATTTAGGGAACAAGCAGCTGCGCTTATCTAATGCGGTGGAATTTTTTACGGATGCCGCAAAAGCGGCTTTTCAGGCATTTTTACAGAAGGAATTGCCAGTCGACGGCCTTTTAGGGCAAAAGGAAATCCGAGAGAACGGTTATGAATATCCGTATGTCAACTGCGTGCTGATTTCCTGCACAGATGCAGACACATTCAGTACCTGCCGCTTTGATTATGAAGAAGCAATGGCAATGCAGCGGTATGTATTGCCGGAGATCGGTGGCTGGCGGAGCGCGGTTTTTTCTCAGGAGCCTTGTCGGCACGGCTGCTTTTTTTCCGGTATTGCCAATATTGATGGGCGGCTTGTGATCGGAGACCGGGAATTGCGGGATGATATGGCCGATAAGCTGGCCGAAGCAACCGGATATTTTACCAATATTTCCATCAACGATCAAAGCATCCGGCTGTCAAGCGACTTTTTCGGTATGTGCCGCTTCTACTATTTTCGGGGAGAAGGGATAATGGCCGCATCAAACAGCTATTGGCTGCTGCTTAAGACGCTACGGCAGATGGGGGTCAAGGCGAAGTTGGACAGCGAAAAGGCGGCAGCGCTCCTATCGGCGATATCATATCAGCTTTTGCAGCAAAATTTCAGCAGGGATATGGATATAAAAGGAACATTTCAGCTATGCTGCGATGAGACGCTCAATCTTACGGTGGATGGCTGGAGTATCTGTTCCAGCGCGTGCGGCAGTTTTTTCAGTGATACGGCGGCCTGCCACCGCAGGGAATATACCAACCTGCTGCATCAGGCGAGAGACGAGGTTATCGACGCTGTACGTATGGTTTTGGAGGACGAGCGCTATGAGGAAATAACGCTCGATTTGTCGGGCGGGCTCGACAGCCGCGTGGTATATGCCGCGGCGACCAATATTCCTGGCGCAGAGGAAAAGGTTCAGATCCGTTCGCTGGACGTCGCGGGAAGCGGGGACCTGGACGTTGCAACGGCGCTCAACAGCGTCTATGCCTATCCGTTCGACTGTCGGGAAGAAAAATATGAAGGCACGTCCGTCTATGAGATGGATGGGATTATGCGCGGGTATTTTATAGGTACTTACTATGCACATAATTTAAGCAACGCTAGGCTGAAAAACGGGGAACGCAGGATCGCGCTGAACGGCGCATGCGGAGAAATTGTTGCAAGGCCGTATTATACACGCAAATTTTTACGAAAACACGAGCATGAACCACTGTCGGCGTTGAAGTCGGATATCGCACCTGTCTTGATCACCGACTCAGATAAAGCGGCCAAATATTTGTACCAGCGCTTGGAAAAGGAATTGGAAAGGATACCGGGCCGTTCGGCTTTTCAGCGCTATGAGCGCTTATACCATATTTTTAGAAACGGGTACCATTTTACAAACGTGTTCCGGAGATTCCTGGGGATCAACGAGTGGGCCCCGATGCAGTCCAAGGCGATGTTCCGGCTATACAACCTCGCGTATGACAGGATGCGCACGATCAAGCCACAGATCGACCTACTGTATCAGCTGAACCCGCTGCTAGCTACCATTCCGTTTGAAGGGGCGGAGGATAACAGCGATATTGCCGGGTTTTATCAGGAGCTTATTATTGAGGACTGCCGTTACCGCAACATCCATTTTGCGCCGGTGGGAACGAGGGAGGCGTGGAGCGCCGCAAATCAGGTGAAGCAGAAAGCACGCTCGCGATCCATGCCGGCTGAATGGCAGAAGGACTGGGGCAGAGTGAAGGAGCTTACGTTTCAGAGCCTGCTATACAATTTCCAGGCGCTGATGCGGCATGAAACGGTGCTGTGCGACTGCCTCGGTACGGCGCTGTATCACTTTATCATGAGAAATAGGGAAGATGCAAAACGGATCAGGTATTTATATAATAAGGTTACGTCTTTGCTTGATCAGATAAAAATAATGGCGTGAAGAGACATTCAGGGCTGACGGAAAATAGAAGCACAAAAAATGTTCCGTCCATTTATAAAACATACGTTCCGTGTTTTACGTCGAATTACGAACAATATGGAAAGTGTTCAACAGAAGCAGGCCGCAGACAGCATTCCAT
>CAKTWY010000107.1 GCA_934630445.1 uncultured Eubacteriales bacterium | reverse complement strand
CGAGCGCGATGCGCAGGCTGGTGGGCGCGATATCGATGCTCCCCGCCGCCTGCGCGCAGCGTACGCCCGCAGGGATGCCGGCGCCTGTGATGAAAAACGGGATCTTTGCCGAATCTTCGAAAAATGTCTTTTTGCCGAAAAGCGACCGCTCGCCGACCTGATCGCCATGATCGGACGTGTAGATAAAGATGCCCTGCCTGCCGGACGAGCTGAGGTACGTCTGATAGCGGTCGTAAACCGCGCCGATCTGCCCGTCGAGCTTGTCAATCATGCCGCAGTAGGCAGCACGCGCGCTGTCAAGCGTCTCCGCCGGGGGGAACTGCCGCTTGTGGCGGATGGCCGGCATCTCGTAATCGACGGACGCGTCAGTGGCGACCGGTGCCGGCACGCGTCCAAGGTATTTGTTGTAATAGGCTTCCGGCGCAACGTATGAAAAATGCGGTCCGTATGTACCGACAAGGATGAACTGCGGTTTGTCGTGCTCATCCGACAGATACCGGAGGGCGGCGTCAATGACGTGCTCGTCATATTCGAGCACCGGCGAGTAATCCGCCCCGGTATAGTCGAGGCAGTGATACTCTGCAAACGTGCCCGCAAAGCGGCCGAGGTAGCGCGACGGCGCGCACATTTTGCCCCAAAAGGAAGGCAGCAGCTCCGGGAAAATACGCCTGGAGAACCCTTTGAGCTGGTCGCACCCTTTAAAATGCATGCGTCCGCACAGCACGGTTTCATACCCGGCCGCCACCAGTGCATGCAGAAAGGTCACCGTGTCTTCGGAGATGAGCGACGGGTTATTCATCACCCCGATGTTTGACGGCATGCGCGCGGTGATCATGGAAAGTCGTGCCGGTACGCAGAGCGGGCAGGAGGTATACATATTGTCAAAGGACACGCCGCTGCGCGCGATACGGTCAAGATTCGGCGTCTCGAGCACAGGATGGCCTGTAAACCCGGTATACGAATATGCGTGCTGGTCGCTCATAAACATCAGGATATCGGGCTTTTTCACATACATCCACTCCCTGTCATGCTTCGGCGCGCTGCAAGGCTTGCGCCTGTTGCTATCCAGTATAAGGCCGCGCACGTGGTTGGACAATAGGCCATATTTGCGCAAAAAGCACAAGCGCAGGCAGCGCGCTCCCGCCTTGCATCCGGCGCACCGGTCCGGTACAATATCGTCATAGGCTCCCGTGAGCCTTCAGCAGAGGGCCGGCGCGGGCGCAACGCCCGCACGCCGGCCAAGCTTTCACAGAAAGGGGCATTTGCGTTGCTGCAAAAAAACATCGTCCTTCTCTTCCCCGATCAATACCGCGCGGACTGGGTGGAATATGACCCCGCCGTTCTTCGGCAGAAGGGGATCCGCCGCATGCCGCTCAGAACGCCGTTTCTGCGGACGCTGATGCAAGACGGCGTGACCTTTCTGAACGCCTCTACGCCCGCGCCGCTGTGTGCGCCGGCGCGGGCGTGCCTCGCCCTTGGCGCGGACTATTCGCACTGCCCCGTCAAAAACAACGGCATGGATATGGACGCCTCGCGCCCAACCTTTTACAACATTCTGCGCGAGCGCGGCTACGACGTGTATGGCGTCGGAAAATTTGACCTGCACAAGGGCAGCCACCGCTGGGCCGGTGAAAACGGCTTGACGCCGCTGATCTACGATCTGGGCTTTACAGGCGGCGTCGACAACGGCGGCAAGATGGACGCAGTCAATTACGGCTGCGACGAGGCGCGCGCGGAGCCGTACATGCGCTTTCTCGCCCGGCGGGAACTAAAGCAGACGCATATCGCCGATATGACAAAGCGCGGCCGGCGCGTCGCGCCCACGCCCCTTCCTGACGACGCCTACTGCGACAATTACATCACGCGCAATGCGCTGGAGGTGCTGGAGGGTGTCAGACCAGGACAGCCGTTTTTCCTGCAGGTCAATTTTGCCGGGCCGCATGAGCCGTTTGATGTAACAGAGTCGATGCGCGCCAGGGTCGAGGGCCGGGTCTTTGATACGCCGTGTATGTATACGCCGCAGGATAACACCGACATCAACGGCGTGCGGCAAAATTACGCCGCCATGATCGAAAACATCGACGCCAACTGCCGGAAGATCGCCGACAAGCTCAAAGAGCGCGGCGTATACGAGGACACGGTCATCATCTTCTGCGCCGACCACGGCGAGATGCTCGGCGACAGGGGGCTGTTCGCAAAATGCCTGCCATACCGCGGCGCGGTGGATATCCCGCTGATCGTCGCCGCGCCCGGCGGACGCAGGGGCGTTGTCACAGACGCCCTTGCCTCGCTGGAGGATCTCGCCGGCACTGTATTGGAGCTTGCCACCGGAGAGGGATCGGCAGCGCTGTCCGGCTGCGTGTCGCTCGCGCCCGTGATAAACGGTGAAGCGGAGCGCGTGCGCACGTATGCCGTGAGCCGGCTCGAGGACCAGTACGGCAAAGGCGTGAAAAAATATACCGGTTTTTCCACGATCCGCGATGAAAGACACAAATATATCGTTTTTGCAGACGGGAGGGAGGAACTTTACGATCTGAAGGCCGATCCGTTTGAGACGGAAAATATCCTTGCAAAAGATGCGCAGACCGCGCGGGCGCTGAAAGCCGCGCTCGCCATGTACTGAGTGCGGCACAAGCGGTTTAGCGGCAAGCAAAAACAGGGCCTTAACTGCGCGCTTCTTTTTGACAGGAACGGGGATACGATCTATGCCTATGACAAGACGTATCCGTATCACGCAGAGCTGAGGAGCACGCCGCCGATATGTGCCGGGAACGGCGTATGCGCGGCGGACACCGACCGGGGTGGAAATCGGGCGGGAACGCAACCGCGAGCAGTGGATCCTCCTGCGCGCCCCGCAGTCGCCAAACTGCGTGCGCGAACTGTGTGCGCAGTACGGCATTATGGAGCTACGCCATTATAAAGAGGAAAGCCGTCGTCTAATCAATCCCCTGTATCTGGCGCGCAGAAAGGAGTACGGCCATGAGGAAGCGACGAAACACCGTTTTCCAAAGCGCCAATGCTGCGCCTGGGCCGCCGGATGGAGGGGAAGAGTTTTGCCCGCATGCTTACAGACCCCTCATTCCGCACGCGTGAAACATTGTATTTCGCATATAAAGACGTGCTGCGCAGCGTCAAGGACACACGCTATAAGCTTGAATACCGGGGATGCACGCACAGAACGCAGCTTTTTGATCTGATCAACGATCCATATGAGCAATATGATCTTGCGGCAACCCCTGCCATGCAGCAAGAAGTGAAGCGCCTGCGCGCGCTTTTGCAGCGCTATCGTGCCGCATGGGAGGATACCGGTCATCCCTGCAGCCATGCATACTGGAATCGATATCTGTCATAGCAAAGAGCTTCGGGCAGGCAGCGGTCTGCTCTTCAGGGCGCACGGGAACTGCGTCAAGCGCCCGGCGCCGCGGCGTTCCGCTCCGCTGCAGAATGCGGTTTGCCATTTTTGCCGGCATGCCATATCTTCAAATTTAAGTCATGGCCAAAATTTGAAGAAAACGGCATATGGCCTTATCCGGCGGATGTGGTATGCTGTATATGCAGAAAAAGCGGCGCGCCCGCTTTGCAGGAGGGCTATATGAAATTTCTGGAGAAGGCGAAATCGCCGGTAACGGACAACCGGCATTTTTCAGACGCGCGTGTGATGGCGTGCTGCGTGAGGCTGAGGGAGCTTATTTACGCCAAACGCGCGGGGATGCAGCGCACGCGCTTCAAATACGGCTTTTTTAAGAGCGTAGAGGAGGCAAAGCGCGACCCTTCGCCGTGGATGGACTACGCGATGGGCACGCTGTTCGGCCATGCGGACTGCCACGCGTTTTTCCTGATGGACGCGGCGGTTCCCGCAGATTTTGCGCCGGGCAGCGCGTATTTCACGCTGCACAGCGGCTCGGTCACGATCCATTCCGCACCGCAGATGTTTGAAGGACAGATCATCTACAAAGACGGCAAGACTCATGGCACGGATGTTCCGGTGCACAGCCTTCTGTATCTGAACGGCAGGATCATCCAGGGCATGGACGCCAACCATGAGGACGCCGCCCTGCCCGAACTCAGCCCCGGCGGCGAGGCCGAGCTGGGCCTGGCTGTATATATCCCGCGCGAAGGGGCTGAGAGCTATCTTCACGCGGCGCTGGAGGAGAGGGATCAGGCGGTAAACGACCTGTTCTTCGACCTGTTCGTACCGCTCGAGGCGGCGCGCGCCGTTGGGGAGGACACGCGCGACGAGATCTGCCGCGCGCTCGAGCGTGCCGTGGACCTGGTGGATTTTTCCGAGCCGTACTCGGAATCGTTTTACGAGGGCCTTGCCGCGGCGCGGCGCTGCCTGCGGGAAGAATTTTATGAAAAGCTCTGCCGCCCGGGCCGCTATACCGCCGCCGTCACAGGCCATACGCATATCGACGTGGCGTGGAAATGGCAAACCTCGCAGACGCGCGAGAAGGTCGTACGCAGCTTTTCCACCGTGCTGCGCATGATGGAGCAGTACCCCGAGTACCGCTTTATGTCCAGCCAGGCGGAGCTGTACGTCTACCTGCGCGAGGAGGCGCCGCAGCTTTATGACGAGGTGAAGCGCCGCGTGCGCGAGGGCCGATGGGAAGTGGAGGGCGCGATGTGGCTCGAGCCGGACACGAACCTGCCCTCGGGCGAGTCGCTCGTGCGGCAGCTGCTCTACGGCAAGCGCTTTTTCAAGGAGGAATTCGGCGCTGAGTGCCGCACGCTGTGGCTGCCGGATGTGTTCGGCTACAGCGCGGCGCTGCCGCAGATCTTAAAGCTCGCAGGCGTGGATTCGTTTTCCACGTCAAAGCTCGGGTGGAACCAGTACAATCTCTTCCCCTATACGACGTTTTACTGGCAGGGCATCGACGGCAGCCGCGTGCTGACGCAGCTGATCACAACGCAGGCGCACAACGACAACTCCGCCCGCACAGGGTATAACGGCGAGCTGCAGCCGAGCTGCGCCATCGGCAGCATGAAGCGCCATACCCAGCGCGACCTCAACCCCGTGACCATCTTCCCCTTCGGCTACGGTGACGGGGGCGGCGGGCCGAACCCGGAGGCAATGGAGCACTACCGCCGCATGGAGAAGGGCATCCCCGGCGTGCCGGCCACGCGCTTTATGAAGGTGTCCGAATATTTTGACGCGCTGGCCGAGCGTGTGAAGGGGGCGCCCGTTCCCACCTGGGAGGGCGAGCTTTACTTCGAGTGCCACCGCGGCACGTATTCCTCCATCAGCGAAATGAAGCGCTTCAACCGCGAGGGCGAAAAGCTCTGCGCGGGGCTCGAGCTGCTTGCGAGCATCCTGCACACCCGCGGCGAGGCGTACCCGAGCGAGACGCTTCATTCGATGTGGCGCACGCTCATGCTCCACCAGTTTCACGACGTGCTCCCCGGCTCCTCCATCAAGGAGGTATACGAGGACGCGGCGCGCTCGTTTGCCCCCTTCTTTGCACAGGGAGAGGCGCTGAAAGCGGCGTATCTGGCAAAGCTCCTGCCCGCGGGTGCACAGGCGGGGTATCTGATCTTCAACACGCTGTCCTTTGCACGCGGCGGCGTCGTGCGCCTGCCCGGCGTGCTGCCCGCCGTCGAGGTCGGCGGCAGGGTGTACCCCACCCAGCTGACCGAGGAGGACGGCAAGCCGGTCTCGCTGGCCTGCATCGAGGACATTCCGTCCATGGGGTATGTATTCGCCAGGCCCGCCCCCGCCGCGAGCGCGGCGGAAAACAGGCTTTCCATCACAGCGGAGCGGGTGGAAAACGACTTTTACACCATCTGCTTTGATGCGTGCGGGCAGATCATTTCGCTTTATGACAAGCAGGCGGCGCGCGAAGTGATCACGCCCGGCGGCGTGGGCAACGCCGTGACCGCTTACCAGGACTTGCCCGGGCGGCACGACAACTGGAACATCGACATCTTTTACCGCAAAAACGGCACGCCCATGACGGAGGACTGCTCCGTGCGCGTGGAGGAGCGCGGCCCTGTGCGCGCCTGCCTTGCAGTGGAGCGGCGCTATTCGCGCTCGACGCTGCGCCAGCGCATCTATTTTTACGCGCACACGGCGCGCATCGATTTTGTTTCCGAGGTCGACTGGCACAACGTCAACCGTATTCTCAAGGTGAACTTCCCGGTGGACGTATATGCCGACGGCCTGACATGCGACATCCAGTTCGGCAACGTCAAGCGCCCCGTGCACAAAAACACGTCGTGGGAGCTGGCGAAGTTTGAGGTTCCGGCGCACAAATGGGTCGACCTGTCGGAGAGCGATTACGGTGTGGCGCTGCTCTCCGACGCGAAATACGGTTTTGGTCTCAATGGCCGCGAGCTGGATATGACCATCTTAAAGAGCGGTACGTTTCCGGACACGCGGGGCGATGAGGGTGTGCACGCCTTTACCTATGCGCTTTATCCGCATACGGGCGACTGGCGGCGCGCCGGGGTGGACCGCGCGGCGCTGGAGCTGAACGAGCCGGCCGTCGTGCTGCCGTTTTCCGCGGCGGCCGATCAGGCGTATGCATTCAGCGCGTTCTCCGTCTCTGTGCCGGGCGTGTTCGTCGACGCGGTCAAAAAGAGTGAGGACGGCGAGTCGCTCATCCTGCGCGTGCATGAGAACCGCGGCGCACGGGAGCGCGTGACGGTATCCACCGCGCTGCCGCTCGGGCGCGTGGCCGAGTGCGACCTGATGGAGCAGCCCTATGGCCAACCGCAGGCGTTTGATAAGGCCTTTTCCTTCGTCATCAAGCCGTATGAGATCAAGTCCTTCCGCATTGATCCGGTCTGAACCTGTGCCGGACGCGCAGGTAAAATACACTCATACTCCGCGTCGTTTAAGTCGTTTAAAAGGACAAAATAATACGCGTATAACACAAAGCGGGCTTGCCGCCCGCTTTGTGTTATATCGTCATGCCTTTCCGACAGCTTACGGCAGAAATGCGACACGGATAAACCCAATTTGACTGCGTTTCCACAGGAGGCGCAATGCAGCATATAAGGGATGTGCGTTGCCTTTTGCCTGTTTTGCGGCTATCAACCCTAAAGCAATATCCTTCGTCGAAATAACGGAAATGAGCATAAAAATGCACCACAGGATTGCTTGAAAATCTTGTGGTGCATTTGGTTATTCAGTTGGTATATCAACCATTAAATCGCTCTTTCCAAGATTACATTTAGAGCACAGGGTTTGTAAATTATTCAAAGAGGTTTCTCCCCCCTTTGACCACGGAACGATGTGGTCAATATGTAACGTTACAGATGGGTCTTTTGCCGGAGATGCGCCGCAAAAACGGCAAGTAAACTTATCTCTGGCGAGCACTTCAAATCTGAGTCGTGTAGAGGGATCTCTGTTCTTTTGCGTTTTCTTCTTCGGCCTTTCTGTAGATTTATCCGGTATTCCAAATATTTTTCGCTCTCCATTCTGACAAATGCCGGCTATCTGCTCTTTGTGATAGATGTCGCCGGAATACGGATAATTTTCACCAAGGCAACGGTAACTGTTGCGGCCTAAATATTCAAATAAAGTTGGTTTAGACAATGCAATTCCGTCATTTACTCGATTATAACAATAGTCTGATGGTATCATGCTCCCATCCGCTATGTTGTATTTATCCAGGATAAAGTCCTTTAATTCTGCTCTTGTTGCAACATATCCATGGCCGTATGTATCAATCATTTCTTGAACCGCGATCACCATTTTCTGGTCAATGGTCAATTCTTCAATCTCGTCAGCATCCATGACATACTTCTCCTCCGTATTGTTGCGTGCTGGTAAACATCTCGTTAAATATATTTTATCATGGTCGGAGGTTTCTTTCAACGTTTGGTGAAATCGCCGGATTTTTCAACGGACACAACTCAGGTAAAAGGAAGAATGTGCGGGTTCTGTTGCTGAAAGCGAAAACAGATGGTATAATATGTGCAAAAGCTCCCCGGCAGGCTGCCGCCGATCGCGGCGGCTCAAAGTATGCGACCGGGAAGTAAATCCCCGGTTATATGAAATTTCAGCACGCAAACGCATGATGCACGCGCGGCGCACAGCCGCATTTTGCGCACGCGCTGCAGGCGTGGGCTTAGGCCGGGCGTTCTGCTGCTCTGCACTCTGTCTTCCTCGTGCGGCGATACCCCAAAGGCCACGCGGCGTGGGCCGTCCGTCAGCTGGAGTGCGCACTCCTACGGCCGGGATTCCTCGCCTTCGCTCGGAATGACAAGGGTTCTGAGGAGCGGAGCCGGTTTCTTTTACGCACGCGAACCGGCTTTTTGTTTCCCGTGGTTTGCACGGTTTTCCATAAGCAAAAAACGACGCCATTGCCCCGGATGTCTATCGGGGCAATGGCTTGTTGTGCTGTTTTCACCTTTTAAGCGCACACTCATAACAAAGAAAAGGCAGGTGCGGCATGCATCCTCTCACTTCTCTCTTTGCAGAGCTCCCGGAATTTTCGGAGCTGATGCTCAAAATCAAAAACAAGCGGACGCCGTGCGCGGTCTCCGGTCTGGCGCACGTGCACCGCGCGGGCATCGCCGCGGCTGCAATCGAAAGTCTCTCGCGCCCGGCGCTGATCGTGACGCCGGATGAGGACGCCGCGCGGCGCATGGCGGAGGATCTCCTCGGCTTTTCCGGTATCCAGGCGACGGTGCTGCCGGCGCGCGAATTCATGTTCCACAATATCGAAAGCGCCTCCCACGGATGGGAGCACCAGCGCATCGGCGCGCTGCACCGCATGATGACGGACGCTTCCGGCGTGACCATCGCGCCGGTGGAAGCGCTCATGTCCGCGGCCATCCCGCCGCAGGTGCTTGAAGAGGGCGCGTTCACCCTGGCGTGCGGGGAGGCGTATTTTCTCGACAACCGGCTCGAACAGCTGACGCGCGCGG
>CAKTWY010000106.1 GCA_934630445.1 uncultured Eubacteriales bacterium | reverse complement strand
CCTCTTCATACGCGGCCTTCTCATAAAACGCGCCGATCTCCGGATAGCCCTCGCGGATCGCCTGGCGGCTCATCGCAAGATACATGCCTACCTCGGTGCACTCGCCGGTGAAGTTCGCGCGCAGGCCGTCGATGATCTCCTGATCAACGCCCTGTGCCACACCGATTCTGTGCTCGTCAGCCCATACCATCTCGCCGGACTGCTCGGTGAACTTGGAAGCAGGCGCCTTACATACCGGGCAGAACTCCGGCGCGCTGTCGCCTTCATGGACATAACCGCAGATCGAACAAACAAACTTTTTCATACTTTTTTAACCTCCAAAATTTTATTTTGATATCTAAAGAATGATAACAGATACACTTACTTTTTGCTTCCAGGAAGGAACTGTGCAACCCGGATGTCATTCAGGTCTTCGCGCAGACGGTGATTGATCTCGTCAAACACACGATGAAAGCCGCATGTGTCCTTATTGCCCACGCGTGTACAATCAAATTCATTGCTCAGGCAATGCGCGATTTGAATCGGGCCGTCGATACACTCGATGATCTCTCCCAGTGAGATTTCCTCCGGCGCTTTTTTGAGCACGTAGCCGCCCTTCACACCTTTGTAGGAGGCAATGAGTTCCGCCTGGATCAGCTTGCGCAGGATCTTCAGTGAAAAGCGCAGGGACACGCCAGTCTGTTCGGCGATATCCTTCGCACCAATTTTATCAGGACTCATGCCGATACAATAAATAATACGTATGGCATAGTCTGCTTCATTGGTCATTCTCATGCTTTCCCCGCCTCTTCAGCCGGCCGCTGCCGTGCGGCTTTCGATTGATTACGAACTTAGTATACATTCTGATTTTCAAAATGTCAACCCTTTTCGAAGTAAAAAACCACTAATTTTGTATGCGTTTTATTTATACGTTTTTTCAAGAAAAAATGATTGACAAACCGCAGCGTACTCTGTATAATGATAAATGCGCTCGGCGGTTGAGCTTGGCGCATACAAAATGCGGTCGTGGCGGAACAGGCAGACGCGTACGTTTGAGGGGCGTATGGGAGACCGTATGGGTTCAAGTCCCATCGACCGCACCATAATCCCCACCACCCGGTGGGGATTTTAATAAGCAGGTGTGGCGGAATTGGCAGACGCGCTAGATTCAGGTTCTAGTGGTCGCGAGGCTGTGCAGGTTCAAGTCCTGTCACCTGCACCAACAAAAGTTGCTGAAACAGTATGTTTTCGCAACTTTTTCCTTTGATAAGTCATTTTAATTTTGCCACTACGATACTTGTACCAAGATCAAAAAGCCGGTGAGCATCACACTCACCGGCTCTACTTATCCTCTCCAACAGCCGGAATGTGACGCAACGTTTGTGTATAGAACCGCTCCCCGGGAGCAACACTGTTTTTACCCGCTGCGGACCAAGGCCACGTTCGCCTGATTGCCGCATGTCGGGCCACAAACGCGAAAAGGAGAGTCAATATTATGGCAAAAGCAGGTATGCGCCGCCCCGACCCCAAAGACCCGCACGGCACGGAAAGCAACCACAAACAGCATTTTCCTAAAAATGAAGTGCCGCCTGTTCCGGAAATCCAGGGCAAAGCAAAAACGACGAAGGAAAAGGCCAAACCGATTACGGAAAAGTAAGGATGCAGGGCGCGGCTTCCGCCGCGCCCTGACGCCGTATCATGCGGCAGGCCATTGTATTTTTCCCACAGCCGATGTATAATATGTGAAACATTTGAAAAACAAGGGGATGACTGCATGAAAATCCTCAAAAAAATCCAGTATAATTCCCCCGTTGTTCTGACGTTTGTCCTTTTATCGCTCGCAGCTCTGGCGCTCGGATATGTGACAAAGGGCTGGACGACGGCGCACCTTTTCAGCGTCTATCGTTCCTCGCCTCTGCGCCCGGGTACATATGTGCGTCTGTTCGGCCATATCCTCGGGCATGCAAATCTTGAACATTATATCGGCAACATGGTGCTCATACTCGTGATCGGTCCTCCGCTGGAGGAAAAGTACGGCGCAAAGACGCTTCTGGCTGCGATCCTGCTCACCGCCGCGGTTTCCGGCGCTGTACATCTTTTGGTCTCCCCTTCTGCGGCGCTGCTCGGCGCGAGCGGTATTGTTTTTATGATGATCCTTCTCTCCTCCCTGGCCGGAATGCGCGCCGGTTCGATCCCGCTCACACTGATTCTGGTCGCAGTGATCTACATCGGAGGGGAGATCATCGACGGCTTTACCCTCTCCGACGGGGTTTCACATCTGACGCATATTGTCGGCGGATGCTGCGGCACGGGCATCGGTTTTTACCTTGGAAAGCGCTGAGCGTGCGCGCGTCTGCGCGGCGTCACCTCCTCAATCAATGATAAATCCGCCGCAAGGCGCCTGCAGGCGCTTTGCGGCGGATTTGTTTCTATACCGACTTTTTACAAAAAGATATCCGCCGCTTTTACATCCCGCTCTTATACTGATCCTGTGCTTATTGCGGCTAAAAGATGCAGTTCTGCCTGATGAAAATTTCGTTGCGCGTCAGGATGCGTTTTGCTTCCGGCTTGGCGCCGCAAGCCAGGTAATCAAACAGCGTCTTGAACGAAGCGTATCCCTGCCGGCGTGCCTCCTGAGCGATGGCCGCCTGCATCGTTCCATCAAGCAGACACGGTCTAGTGAGCGCCGTCAGACCAAAGCCGATATGGCTGATCTTCCCGACAAGTTCCAGCTCCCGGATGGCCCGGCACACCGCGAAGGCACTGTCCGTCACCGTATATACGGCGTTGACCTGCTTATGCTCCTGCAGCAGCTCTTTTGCACGCTGGTATGCAAACGCCGGGTCAGACGTAATCTCAAAGCCGCCCACCAGCGCACAGTCCGTTCCCAGGCTTTCAAGCTCCTGCGCAAAGCCCTCGATACGCTCTTTGTGGCTCATCATGTACTGGTTGCCTTTCAGGATCATCAGGTCCAGATGCCTTCCCCCGGAAAAAAGATGCATAAGCCCTGCTGCCGTCTGCCCCGCCTTTCGGTAGTCACTGCCGATATAGCACAGCGGCTCGATTCCTTCGATTTCCGTATTGATAGTGACCACGGTGATGCCCGCATCCATCGCGGCCCGAAGCCGGGCGCGCACTGCGTCGTCATTCAGCGGCACGATGACAAGGCCCGCAATCCCCTGCGCGGTAAGCTCGTCAATCAGCGCGACCTGCTCCTCCGGCTGAAAGCGGTTAAAATACCGGCGCTCGATACTGACGCCGTACTCTGCCAGCTCCTCTTCTGCCTCGTTCACACCGTTCAAAAGATTCGACCAAAAGCCGCGCACATCCGTGCGGCTGATTAAGCCGAATTTCAGCTTTCTCTTTTTCATCGACAGCTGTTTGGCCGCGCGACTGGGTTTATAATCCATCTGCCGCGCAAGCGCGAGAACACGCCGCTCAACATCCGGGTCCACATGGCCGCGTTCATTGAGCACGCGATCCACCGTACCGCGCGACACGCCCGCCAGCTGCGCAATGTCCTTGATCGTAACTGCCATAGTTCATCTCCTACATGTGCCCATGCACATAGCATTTCGAATACAGTATATGCATTCTTTCTTTTTCTGTCAAGCAATTGTATAAATCATATATGAATTCATTTTTTTAAAAACTTATTTTTTGCATATTGACAACACAAAAAAAGTTATGTATGATATGTGCATGATGTGCTCGAGCACATATATTATTTATTATTTCAATTTCCTCTATCTTGATTATCAACAATTCATCTGTTTTTCGTTGAAACCATCTTCTTTTTTTGGAATATTACGCTGTTTGCTTCGTGTGCTCGAGCACGCTCTGCAAGTTTCTTTTAACATCCCAAAATATGGAGGTATCATCGTATGACAAGTCAGAACGCTGTAAAAAGCCGCGTGAAAGCGGCCTCTCTGTTCCGCCGGCCCGGGAATAGAAAGCAGTCTTCTCCGCGCCTTGGCCTGCGGATACGGCGCACTTGGCAGCTTTACATTTTTCTTGTGCCTGCAATTATTTTCTACATTGTTTTCAAATACTGGCCGATTTACGGCGTGCAGATCGCCTTTCGCGATTACTTCTTTACCCGGGGATTTTTTGGCAGTGAATGGGTGGGACTGGAACACTTTCAGCGTTTCTTCAATTCTCCCGACTTCTGGCTCATCATCCGCAACACGCTGACCATCAGCCTGCTGAACCTGGCGCTGAGCTTTCCGCTGCCGATCTTGTTCGCGCTCATGCTCAATCAGATCGGCAATGTAAAATATAAGAAATTTATTCAGACGGTCAGCTACGCGCCGTATTTTATTTCGACCGTAGTACTCGTCGGCATCATGTACATCGTCCTCTCCCCGTCCTATGGTCTTGTCAATCACATCATCCGCGCCTTTGGCGGCGAGGGCGTTTATTTCATGGCAAGGCCGGAATGGTTCCCCTGGCTCTATGTGCTTTCGACAATCTGGCAGACGACGGGCTACAATTCCATCGTCTATATCGCCGCACTGGCAAGCATCAATCCGGAACTTCACGAAGCGGCGCAGATCGACGGTGCGTCACGCCTGCAGCGTATTATACATATTGATCTGCCCGGTATTCTTCCGACTGCAATCATCATGCTGATCCTCTCTACCGGCAACATCCTGACCGTCGGTTTTGAGAAGAATTACCTCATGCAGAACAGCTTAAACCGCCCATCTGCCGAGGTGATCTCCACCTTTGTGTATAAACGCGGCCTTATCCAGGGCGAATACAGCTACGCCACCGCGGTCGGCCTCTTCCAGTCGACCATCAATTTCATTATGCTCATGACAGTCAACAAAATCGCAAAGCGTTTTTCCGATTCATCGCTGTTTTAGGCGACGGCCATACTGCTGCTTTTGGGGGGTAAACCGATGTTTAAGAAAACAAAACGCATCGCAAAGGAAGATATCGTCTTTTCCATTGTGAATTATGCTATTCTTACGCTCTTCCTTCTGATCATTCTGTATCCGCTTTACTATATGTTCATCGCCTCGTTCAGCGATCCGAACGCGACGAATCAGGGCCTTGTCATCTGGAAGCCTGTAAATATCACCTTTGAAGGTTACCAGCGCATCCTGGAGGACGAGCTGATCTGGTCTGGCTACAGAAACGCGCTCTTCTATACGCTTGCAGGAACTGCGGTAAACCTTTTCTGCACGATACCTGCGGCATTCGCTCTGTCACGCAGGGAACTGCCCGGCAGGAACGCGCTGATGTACATGATCACTTTTACCATGTTCTTCTCCGGCGGTATGATCCCGACTTACATCGTCGTGCAGAAGCTGAATCTTTTAAACACGCCGCTTTCGCTGATTCTGCCGACGGCAGTCGTCGCCTACTATCTCATCATCGCGCGCACATTTTTTCAAAACACCATTCCTGAAGAACTCCTCGAGGTCTCCTTTATCGACGGGGCAGACTATTTTACATACTTTTTCAAGATTGTTCTTCCGCTGTCAAAACCCATCCTCGCGGTCATGATTCTTTTTCACGTCGTGAACCACTGGAACAGCTATTTTCAGGCCATGCTCTACATCCGCGACGAGGCGCTCTACCCCCTGCAGCTGGTACTGCGCAACATCCTTGTTGAAAGCGAGGCCGCGATGGCAGAAGATGCCTTTGCTATCGCGGAAAAGCAGCGCATCACCGAGCTGGTCAAATACGGCGTCGTCATGGTAGCGAGCATCCCCGTCATGATCGTCTACCCCTTTGTGCAGAAATATTTTGTGCAGGGCGTCATGATCGGCGCCGTCAAAGGTTGACGCACTCCCATATTGCCGGATGACCGGGGCCATTTCCCCGCTTATCAATAAAGCATTTATTATTTTTAAGAAAGAGGTATTGAACATGGGAAGAAACCGCATCATCGCGCTCGTTCTCTGCATGCTGACGACACTCTCACTGCTGTCTGCATGCGCAAAAACGCAGACCCCCGCCGATTCCGGCGCATCCACGCCGTCATCTTCGCCTTCTGCGCCCGCCGATTCCGGCGCAGTATCTTCCGACGAAGAACTGATCGGCGGACACACGTATAAAACCGGTCTGCCCATCACCAAGGATAAAGTCACTCTGAAGGCTGCAATGGTCCTCCAGCCTGCCCACGGCAAACCGGAAGAAATGCAGATCTTCAAGGACATGGAAGAGAAGACCAATATCCACATCGACTGGACGACCTTCCCCTCCTCAAACGCCACCGAACAGAAGAACCTCCTTCTCGCAAGCGGCGACCTGCCCGACATCTTTTACGGTACAGCTATCATTAATGAAAACGATGTCGGCAAATACGCCCCCGAGGGTGTTTTCATTCCGCTCGACGATCTGATTGCCGAATATGCACCGAATGTGACCGCAGCGTTTGAAAAGAGCAACGCTTTTAAAAAGGCCTGCACCAACCCGGGCGACAACAAGATTTATTCCATCGGCCGCGCCGCAGAACGCGAAACACAGTACAATCAGGATGTGCTTTTCATCTACAAGCCATGGCTTGATCAGCTCGGCCTGTCCGTTCCCACCACGACAGATGAGTTCCGCACCGTGCTGGAGGCTTTCAAGACAAAGGATCCCAACGGCAACGGCAAAGCGGACGAGGTTCCCTTCAGCTTTACCATGGGCAATAAACAAAACGACCTGCACTCGCTTTTCGGCGCGTTCGGTCGCATCGACTTTACAAATGTCGGCGGTACGGCAGGGCACTTCATCGTCGAAGAGGATGGCGAACTGGTCTACACCGCCAATCAGCCGGAATATAAGGCCGCGATCGAATGGCTTCACGGCATGTTTGCGGACGCCCTGTTCGATCAGGAAGGTCTGACCTCCAAGGATACGAAAAGCCTCGTTGCACTCGGCAACTCCGAAGAAGTGATCCTCGGCTCGTTCATCGGTTTTGACCAGGGCAACTATATTCCCAAAGAGCGCACGCAGGACTACATCGCCATCGCTCCGCTCAAAGGTCCGGGCGGCGATCAGATCTGGTCGCGCTCCGGCCAGAACAACGGCAACATCACCGGCAACGGTTTCGTCATCACGAGCAGCAACAAATACCCTGAGGCCTCTGTGCGCTGGATCGATCAGTTCTTCGAAAAGGAGACCTCCATTGTTACCTTCCTCGGCCCCATCGGCGTTTGCCTTGAAAAGCGCGCTGACGGCGTGTACGATTACCTCCCCACGCCCGAAGGCATGAGCTACACCGACTTCCGCTTTACCAACACCCCGGTCCACGCGCCGTGCGCCATTTTCGCAGATGAATGGGGCACCGTCGTAGAGGTTATGGGCGAGGACGTCAACAAGCTCGATATCCTGCATAACATTTACGCGCAGTATCAGACAAACACCATCCCCTACATTAAATATACGCCGGAAGAAATGTCCTACCTCAACTCCACCGGCAAGGATATCGACGAGTATGTCGACAACCGTCAGGCTACGTGGATCTTGAACGGCGGCATTGACGCCGAGTGGGACACCTATGTCGCAAAGCTCGACCAGATGGGGCTGAGCGCTTATTACGATGTCGTCAACGGCGCATACCAGCGCTGGATCGCAGACTAAACCAGAATTCTGCGGCGCCGGAATTCTGCAGATGCGGCGTCGCCAATAAAGCTTTATTGGAGTAACTGAGCTCATGAAAAAACAAAACGTAGTCGTATTTCTCACCGATCAGCAGCGTTTCGATTCCACCGGAGCCGGCGGCAATCCCTGCGGCCTGACGCCGAACTTTGACCGCATGGCAAGGCGCGGCACCTTCGCCGAATACGCCTTCACGCCGCAGCCCGTGTGCGGGCCGGCACGCGGCTGCCTGCAGACAGGCAAATACGCCACCACCATCGGCATCCATCACAACCGCATCCTCCTGCCGAAAGAGCACAAGACCATCGCGCAGTATTTTAACGACGCGGGCTATCACACCGGCTATATCGGCAAATGGCATCTCGGTTCGACGACCTTCGCCGTGCCGGAGGAGGAGCGCGGCGGCTACCAGTACTGGCTGGGCGCAAATTCGCTCGAGTCCTGCTCGCGCGTATACAGCACTGTCGTATACGACAATGACAACCGCGAGGTCCGCCTGCCCGGCTACCGCGTCGACGCGCTGACAGACGCGGCCATCCGGTACATCGACGACCATCAGAAGGAGCCTTTCTTCCTTTTCCTGTCGCTGCTTGAACCGCATTTTCAGAATCCGCACGACAGCTTCCCCCCGCCGGACGTCGACAAAAACACGCTCTATCCGTACATGCCGCCGGATCTCGGCGCGCTGGGCGGCACATCGTGGCAGCATCTGCCGGGCTACTACGGTATGGTCAAGCGCATCGACGCCGCGCTTGGGCGCATCCAGGACGCGCTCAAGAGCCTCGACCTTGACGAGGATACGATCGTCCTGTTCACTTCCGACCACGGCTGCCACTTCAAAACGCGCAACAGCGAGTACAAGCGCTCGTGTCACGACAGCTCCACCCGCATCCCCATGGCGTTCGACGGCGGCGTAATGCGCGGCGGCGGCTGCCTGCAGGGGATGGTCAATCTCGTCGACGTCGCGCCCACGCTTCTCGATGCCTGCGGTCTGGCCGTGCCTGACGACATGCAGGGCCGCTCGATCATGCCGCTCATCCGGCATGAAGATGCCGCTTGGCCTGACGATATTTTCGTCCAGATCAGCGAAACGCAGGTCGGCCGCTCCATCCGCACCAAACGCTGGAAATATTCCGTCGAAGCGCCGGACAAACATCCCTGGAACGACAGCGGCTCGGACAGATATGTCGAAACCTTCCTCTACGACCTCGAGCAGGACCCGTACGAGCTGTCAAACCTCATCGGCTTCGAATCGCACCGCAAGGTAGCAGACGTGATGGCCGCGCGCCTGAAGCGCCGCATGGCCGAGATCGGCGAGGCCGTGCCGGAGATCATCCCCGCCGCGCCCGTCAAGAGCGGACAGCGCAAGCTCTTCCCCGGGGAAGAGCTGCTCTGTCGCCCTTCATCACGCGCACCTC
>CAKTWY010000105.1 GCA_934630445.1 uncultured Eubacteriales bacterium | reverse complement strand
TCATGATGAGCGACGGCATGAGCGCCGCCGGAGAGGCGCGCCTGGCCGAGGCCCTTCGCCATCCGGCCGGGAGCGCGCGGGAGATGGCGGGAGAGCTGATGCGGCTGATCCCCGCCAAAGCCGCCGACGATGTGACGGTGCTGGTGCTTCGCCTGAGCGAGGCGAAGAAAGCACGGCCGGGGGAGACGGCCGGCCAGGACGGGGAGGAAGCGTAAAAACAGCCTGCGCATGTATGCCGCTTGGCTGCAAGAGCAAGAGTGCGGGCAAAATGCTTGAAAAGCCATTAAAAAACCGGAACGGGCGGCATGCCGCCCGTTCCGGAAAAACACTTGCGGTTTGCGCGCCTGTTACCGGACGCAAATCATCCAATGAATATCCGTCATTATCCACAGCCAGGCGTGCAATCGTTCAAAGAGGTGTCTTATGCCGTTATACGAGGAAATGCTGGCCGGGCAGCTTGAAAAGCTGGGCACAGAGCGCGCCGCAAAAGACGATATGCAGCGTGCGCAGGAACTGATCTCCTGCGCCTGCCATCGCGCCCGGGCGGAGTTCAGACCATTTTGAAGGACAACAGCCTGGAAGACGCGCAGAGCCTTGCAAAGATTGAGCGTATTGTCAGCGTGCATGAATCCGTCGGCAGCAGTGCCGGCAACCGCCACGACTTGGGATAAGCGAGGGGAGCGCGGAGCAAAGCGCTCACGCGTTTCGCTTTCCGTGTCATACATGCATAAAAACAAACCGGGCACACCAACGGCGTGCCCGGCGGAGAAGCGGTTTATTCGACGATCTCGCCCTTCGCGTTGAAGAGCGGAAGGTGCTGCAGAAAAAGAATGTCGTCGCGGTTCTGGGCGTTGCCTTCTGCAAAGACAGCCATACGGCCCACGATATTGCCGCCAGCGGTCTCGACAAGCTTCTCGATCGCATTCAAGGATTCGCCCGTGCTGATAACGTCGTCGACGATCAGCACGCGCTTGCCGCGCATGAGGGCCACATCGCCTTCGTCCAGAACGAGGTTCTGTTCAAAATCGGTTGTGATGGAATGAACGCGGACGGTAAACGGATTTACCATGTAAAGTTTTTTTGCCTTGCGCGCCACGACATAGCCGCTCTGACCGGAAAGGCGCGCCATTTCGTGCGCCAGGGTGATGCCCTTGGCTTCCGCGGTGATGATGACGTCATGCTCCGGCGCGATCTTCAAAAGCTCTTTTGCACACGCGCCTGTAAGCGCCACGTCGCCGAGCAGAATAAAAGCCGCAATATAAAGGTCTTCGTGAATAGGGCACAGCGGGAGTGCGCGTTTGACGTCGCCGATCGTGACATCATACTGCATGATAAAAAACCTCTTCCTTTATAAAACTTCGTTTACACAGCGCTGTCAGGCCCTCTCACGGGAGCCTGACAGCGTTTTGATTTGAACTTACTGCAGCGCCGGGCCTATCGGCTCTGCGCGATCTGCCGGAACTGCTGGCGGGACTTGCGTACCTCATCCAGCGCCTGGGCGACGACCTCTTCCGTGCGCTTCATGGTGTCCTCACAGTATTCGTTCGCCGCTTTTTTCAGCTCTCTGGCGCGCGTTTCAGCGGCGACGATCATCTCGTTGGCCTTTTTGCGCGCCTCGGCAACGATCTCATTCTCGTTGACGAGCGTGCGCGCGTATTCCTCAGCCTGCTTTTTGATGGCATCGGCTTCGCGCTTGCCGGCGGAAAGCACGTCGTTTCTGCGCTCGACGATGTCGCGCGCCATCTTTAAGTCCTGCGGCATGGTCTCGCGGATTTCGTCGAGGATATCGAGCGCCTTTTCGCGTTCTATCACACATTTATCCGCGCCGAGCGGCACGGCCCATGCGTCCTGCACCATATCGTACAGCGAGTTGACAAGCTCTTCCAAAGTGTTTGCCATGGCGGTTAACCTCCCTTATTTTTGCGCGCGAGTCCGCTCGGCTACCTCGCGGACGATCTGCGCGGGAACAAATTTTGATATGTCTCCGCCGTGGCGGCCGACGTCGCGCACCACCAGGGAGCTTAGATACATATATTCGTCGCTCGTCATGAGAAAAACGGACTCAAAATCATCGTTCAGCTTGCGGTTCACGAGCGAGAGCTGAAACTCATATTCATAATCAGCCACGCAGCGCAGACCTTTTACAACGGCACATGCGCCGACCTTTTTGACGTATTCCGCAAGGAGCCCGTCAAAATGATCCACGCCGACGTTCGGGATATCCTGCGTTACACGCCGGAGCATATCGCACCGCTCCTCGAGCGTGAAGATCGTGTGCTTCGCCCCGTTGGGGAGCGCGGCGACAATCACGCGGTCAAACAGCCTGGCAGCGCGCCGGATGATGTCAAGGTGCCCGAAGGTCACGGGATCAAAACTCCCGGGATAAACAGCGATACGCATCTGAAAACGCCCTCCCGTCACATGCGGCGGATGGTCATGAGCCGGATCGCACCGTAGCGGTATGTGCGCATGAGCTCATAGGGCGCCGCGGGCGGGATAATCTCGTCGGCCGCGGCACATTCACATAATATTATACCACCTGTATGCACAATGTCAAACAAAGTAATCTTCTGTAGAAAAAAATTAAGAACTTCGCCACCGTACGGCGGATCAAGCAAAACAATTCCATATTTCCCCTTCATGGCGGGGTTCAGGAACTGCTGCGCGTCGGCGGCAAAAACCTCGGCGCGCTCGCCGACGCCCGCGGCTTTCAGGTTTTCGCGTATTATTTTTACACTTTGCGGATTTTTATCGACAAAATCGGCGTGCGCCGCGCCGCGCGACAGCGCCTCGATGCCAAGCTGCCCTGTGCCCGCGAAAAGGTCCAGAACGCGCCTGCCTTCAAGGTCGAACTGGAGGATGCTGAACATGCTTTCCTTGACTTTATCGGTCGTCGGGCGCGTGTCGAGCCCGGGAAGGGGCTTTAATTTGCGTCCACGCGCTGTACCGCTGATCACTCTCATAGCATTTTCCTCTTTCCATTTGCTGCCTGGCCGGGCCTTTTGATGAAATATATGCGCCGGTTCCGGTCAGAGTGTTCATACGCACTCAAATTGCCGCAGGCTATTTCTGATCATAGTATGCCCGGATTGCCCGCGCGACATTTTGCGGCACGACTTCGCAAAGCGCTTCAAAAGACGCATTTTTAACGTTTTCCACCGTTTTGAACGCGCGGATGAGCGCCTGCCGCCGCGTCGCGCCCACGCCTGGAATCTCGTCCAGCGTCAGGCCGTAGCCGCGTTTGGCGCGAAGGGCGCGATGGTACTCGATGCTGTAGCGGTGTACCTCTTCCTGCATGCGGCCGATGAGGGAGAAAAGCGCCGGAATGCCCACGATGCCGATCTCACGCCCGTCCGGCGCGATGAGCGCGCGCGTGCGGTGGTGATCGTCCTTGACCATGCCGAACACGGGGATCTCCACACCCTGCTCGGAAAGCGCGCGCTGGGCGGCCCTTGTCTGCGTGATGCCGCCGTCGATCATCAGCACGTCGGGCAGGGGCGTAAATTTTGCATCCCCTTCAACAAAGTGGCGCACGCGGCGCGAGACCGCCTCATGGATGCACGCCGGGTCGTCCTGTCCGGCGACCGTCTTGATCTTAAAGCGCCGGTAGGCGCTTTTGACCGGGCGTGCATCCTGAAAGACCACCATACCGGCGACAACTTCGCTGCCGGCAGTGTTGGAGATGTCGAACGCCTCCATACGCGAAACGGCGTGCCCGATGCCGAGCTTTTCCGAAAGAAGGGAGAGCGACTTTGACACCCGTTCCTGCGCCGTCTCCGCACGGCGGACCTCATCCGCTGCGTTTTCGAGCGCCATCTCGACCAGACGCAGCTTTTCGGCGCGCTGCGGGCGGAAGATCTTCGGCTTTTTCCCGCAGATATCCTCGAGCCATGCGGCGATCAGGTCCATATCGTCAAGCTCCTGGGAGAGGAGCACGTTTTTTGGCACGATTTTGCGCCTGGAATAGTACTGCTTGAGGAAGCTCTCAAGCACTTCGCTGCTGTCGTCCACGCTGCATCCCTCGAAGAGCGAGACCTCTTTTTCCAGCAGCGTGCCGGCGATATAGTGCAGTACCGTCACGCACGCGCGCACCTGGCCCTGGTGGAACGCGATGACATCTGTGTCCGCCAGCGCGCCGGCGACGACCTTCTGATGGCGGCCGATCTGTTCGACCGCCTTGAGCCGGTCGCGCAGAAGCGCAGCGCGTTCAAATTCGAGCGCTTCGGCCGCCTCCTCCATCTGCGCGGAGATCGAATCGGCCAGCGTCTGATAGCTGCCCTGCAGCAGCTGCTCGGCTTCGCCGATGAGCGCACGGTACCCTTCTTCCGAAAGGCTGCCGTCGCACGGGGCCAGGCAGCGGTTCAGATGCCGGTTCAGGCACGGCCGCTCCCGGCCGATATCGCGCGGGAATCTGCGCGAGCAGGTGGGGAGCTTCAGCGTTTCGAGGATGGTGTTGATCGCCAGCTTCGCCGCGCCGCGCCCGCCATAGGGGCCATAGTAATGTGCGCCGTCCTCCGCGGGCTTGGATACGATGGAAAACACGGGGTAGCGGTCGCGCACGCTCAGGCGGATGAACGGGTAGCCCTTATCATCCTTTAAAAGGATGTTGTATTTCGGCCGGTGGCGCTTGATGAGCGAGTTTTCAAGCACGAGCGCTTCAAACTCCGTCGTGGTGACGATGATGTCGAACGTGTTGACGTGTTCGACCATGCTCCGCGTTTTCGGCGTGTGGGAGGCGGTGTTGCGGAAGTACTGCGTTACGCGGTTTTTGAGGATCTTCGCCTTGCCGACGTAGATGACTTCCTCCGAGGCGCTTTTCATGATATACACGCCCGGAAGGTTCGGGAGAGCGAGCGCCTTGTTTTTCAGTTCTTCGATATGTGCGGCATCGCCCGCCATAAAGTTCCTCCTCTGCGTTAAAACCGTAACCGCCCCGAAATGTGCGGCATGAACATAAAATGGGCAGATAGGCACGAGCCCCTGACGGGGGCAAATGCATATCTGCCCGGATGATGGCCGGCGTCGCCGGCATGATTCTTATTCGTTGAAGTTCGAAGCGATGAGCTCACTGAGCGCGTCGATAGCATCCTGCTCATCCGAGCCGTCAGCGACAAGATTGATGGTGGTACCCTTGGTGATACCCAAAGACAGTACGCCCAGAAGACTTTTTGCGTTTACTCTGCGCTCTTCCTTCTCGACCATGATCGTGCTTTTGAATTCATTGGCTTTCTGGATAAAAAAGGTCGCGGGGCGCGCATATAAACCAACCTGATTCTGAACCTGGACTTCTTTAGAGACCATAATGCTACCTCTCTCCTCTGAGTTTTCTGATGCTCCTGTTATTAGAATACCTAAAATTTCTGCTTACGTCAACTAATTTTTAAAATCCGCGCACAAAGCGGCCGTTTTCGAGCGAAAAAGCATACGAACGACCCAGTATATCGGGGGAGGTGAAGGGCGCGGAACAGGAAAAATGCCGGAATGAACGAGCATCTCCCAGCAGCAGGACCTACAAAAACAGCCCGCGCCGGAAAAGCGGGGCTCGCTGATACCCGATGGAATGAATCTGCCCTTTATTATATCGTTATCTTATATCGCTTTCAAGCATGAAATTAAACAAATTTTGCCGATACACTGCAAGGGGGCATGTTATTTACCGCCATGCGGCTGTCGATACGTGGAAAAGGTCGGTACCGCGGGGCGCCGGAGTGCATCTGCGCCCCGGACGCCCCGCGGTACAACGCTGCTCTTGCCCGCACGCACCGCAGGTTTATTGGAGCAGATATGCCATCGCCTCATACGGGCGCAGCGTATACCTGTCCAGCGCGGGGTCGGGATAATTTGCAATATAGCATTCTGCGCCGGCGGCAGATACGCCCTCCGGCAGCGTCAGGGGGCGCTCTTCCCCCGTCATATTGAGCACGACAAACAGGCGCTGCCCTTCATATTCGCGCTCATACAGATAAAGATACGGGTTTTCCGGTTCGTATTCGCGGAAAGAGCCGTATACGACCACGGGCGTTTTTTTGCGTTTGGCAATGAGCAATTTGTAATAGTTCAAAACGGAGTCGGGGTCTTTGGCCTCGGCCTCAGCATTGATGGTCTTGTAATTCGGGTTTACGCCGAGCCAGGGCTTGCCGGAGGTAAAGCCCGCGTTTGCCTGATCCGACCACTGCATGGGGGTGCGTGCGTTGTCGCGCCCGCGCAGATGGATACCGCGCATCATCCGCGCAGGGTCGGCGCCGCCTTCGACGACGAATTCCTGCCAGGCGTTCAGAATCTGCACGTCCTGATAGCACGAGATATCCGGGAAGGCCATGTTCGTCATCCCCAGCTCTTCGCCCTGATAGATATAGGGCGTGCCCTGCTGGGTGTGGAGCAGCGTCGCGAGCATTTTTGCGCTTTCGACGCGGTAGCGTCCGTCATCGCCGAAGCGCGATACCTGGCGGGGCTGATCATGATTGGAAAAATAGAGGCTGTTCCAGCCGCAGCCGTCGAGCCCGGTCTGCCATTTCGAGAGGATTTTTTTGAGCGCGGGGATATCGACCCGCTCCGGGGAGAACCATTTGGGCGAATGCTCGTCGCCAAGGTCGACATGCTCGAACTGAAAGACCATGTTTACCTCGCCGCGGTCTTCGCCGGTATAAAGGCGCGCGTCTTCAAGCTTGACGCCGCCGGTTTCGCCCACGGTCATGATATCGTATTTGGAAAAGACCTCGCGGTTCATTTCCTGCACATAGTCGTGGATACGCGGCTGGTTTGCAAAATATTCCTGCCCGATCGGTCCGCCGGGAACCGGCGCGCCGTCCGGCAGGCCGGGCGCTTTGGCATAGCCCTGCAGAACATCCATGCGGAAGCCGTCCACGCCCCGGTCAAGCCAGAAACGCAGCATGTCATAGATATCATGGCGCATGGCGGCATTTTCCCAGTTCAGATCCGGCTGCTCTTTGCAGAACAGGTGCAGATAATACTGCCCGGTCGTCTCGTCAAATGTCCATGCAGGACCGCTGAAATGCGAGGTCCAGTTGTTCGGAAGGGAGCCGTCGGGTTTCGGATCGCGCCAGATGTAATAATCGCGATAGGGATTATCCTTTGATTTCCGTGCTTCGACAAACCATTTGTGCTGGTCGGAGGAGTGGTTGACAACAAGATCCATCACCAGCTTCAGGCCGCGCGCGTGCATCTGACGCACAAGCTCCTCCCAGTCGGCAAACGTGCCGAATTCGTCCATAATGCCGCAGTAGTCGGAAATATCGTAGCCGTTGTCTTTATTGGGCGATTTATATACGGGAGAGAGCCAGACGACATCCACGCCGAGGTCTTTCAAATAATCAAGCTTTGAAATGATGCCCGGAATATCGCCGATGCCGTCTCCGTTGGAATCCATAAAGCTCCTCGGATAGATCTGGTATACGACCGCTTCTTTCCACCATGCTTTTTTCATAAACAGCACGCTCCGTTTCTGTTTTTTATCCGCATGCGCGTCGAGGCCGCCTTCAGAGCGAGACGCGCGCGAATGAAGTTGATATTTTGATTGCGCAGCAATAAAACAGCCGCAGACGACTTTGATCATAGCATACCCGTTACAGCGATTGTAAAACCCGGCAGAGGGAAAGTCAATACTTATCAGAAAGAAAATTTCGTATTTTTTCGTAAAAGATCGGATGTATGAAGCCACATATGCCGGACGGCGCTGCAAGAGGCCCTGACAGGCGGGGCGCACAAAAGAAGTTGGATTACCGGACAATAAAAAAGGTTTCCCGCCGGCATAGGCCGGCGGGAAACCTCAGCTTGTCAATCAGCCCCATCGCTCATGATTCACCATGCGCGTTTGCAAGGCGAATTGCGAGGCGCAAGAGAAGGTGGCCTGGGCCATGTGCGGGCGTGAGTCGGGCAAATTGACACTGAGTTTTCACGCCTCGAGTGGATTTTTCACAAAAAGCCACTCACACATTCCGTTCAAACGCAAGCGCGCTTGCGTTTGAAGCCGGAGTTACGACAATTCAAACTGACCGGTGTAGAGCTGGTAGTATTTGCCGTGCTGGGCGATCAGCTCGTCGTGGTTCCCGCGCTCGATGATACGGCCATTTTCAAGCACCATGATGGCGTCGGCATTGCGCACGGTTGAGAGACGGTGTGCGATGACGAACACCGTGCGCCCGTGCATGAGTTTATCCATGCCGCGCTCGATGAGCGCTTCTGTGCGTGTATCGATGGAGCTGGTCGCCTCGTCGAGAATGAGCACCGGCGGGTCGGCCACCGCCGCGCGTGCGATGGCGAGGAGCTGCCGCTGCCCCTGCGAAAGGTTCGTGCCGTCGGCGGTGAGCATCGTGTCGTAGCCCTGCGGCAGATGGCGGATAAAAAAGTCGGCGTTGGCGAGCTTTGCCGCCGCCTCGACCTCCTCGTCCGTGGCGTCGAGCTTGCCGTAGCGGATATTGTCGCGCACTGTGCCGGTGAAGAGATGCGTGTCCTGCAGCACCATCGCGAGCGACCGGCGCAGATCATCCTTCTTGATTTTATTGATATTGATGCCGTCGTAGCGGATCTTCCCGTCCTCGATGTCGTAGAAGCGGTTGAGGAGGTTCGTAATCGTCGTCTTGCCGGCGCCGGTCGAGCCGACAAAGGCGATTTTCTGCCCGGGCTCGGCATACAGCGTCACGTCGTGAAGCACGGTCTTCTTCCCGTCATAGCTGAAATCGACGTCAAAAAAGCGCACATCGCCCGCAACCTCGGTATAAGTGGTCGTGCCGTCGTGGTGTGGATGCTTCCAGGCCCATATGCCGGTGCGCTGGCACGTTTCCGTCAGGCTGCCGTCCGACGATTTTTCCGCGTTGACCAGGGTAACGTAGCCGTCGTCGACCTCGGCAGGCGTGTCAATGATCTCAAAAATGCGCTCCGCGCCCGCAAGCGCGGAAAGCAGCGCATTGAACTGCTGGGAGATCTGCGTGATGGGTTGGGAGAACGAGCGCGTGTACTGCAGGAACGAAAGGATCGAGCCGAGATCGAGCAGATTCATGATCGCGAGCAGCGCTCCTACAGCTGCCGTCAGCGCATAGTTGACGTAGGAGAGGTTACCC
>CAKTWY010000104.1 GCA_934630445.1 uncultured Eubacteriales bacterium | reverse complement strand
GCCATAACGTTTCACGTTTATGGCAGCATGGGCATGTGCCGTCTCCGACGGCACGCCATAAAATCTCAGCGCGTCGACTCGAAGAGACGACATGCGCGTGATATGATATCCGCTTTGCGGATATCATATCACATTTTTTTGTTTTTTCAAGCGTTTATACCCTGGCACTTTGGCGCAGATGCAGCTCCTTCGCGCGCAGGCACGCGCACATGTGTCCGTCGCCGACGTCGGTAAGGGCGGGCGATTGCTGCGCGCAGCGCTCGGTCGCATAGGGGCACCGCGGGTGAAAGTAGCAGCCGGAAGGGGGATTCGCAGGGCTTGGCACCTCGCCCTCGAGGATGATACGCTCGGTTTTGATGTCCGGGTCGGGCTTCGGCGCCGCGGAAAGGAGCGCCTCGGTGTACGGATGAGCAGGGCGGGTGAAGAGCCGCTCGACCGTGCCCATCTCCACCACGCGGCCGAGATACATGACCATCACCATATCGGAAATGTGCTCGACGACCGACAGCGCGTGCGAGATGAAGATGTACGTCAGTCCCAGCTCCTGCTGCAGGTCTTTGAGCAGGTTGATGATCTGTGCCTGGATGGATACGTCCAGCGCCGATACCGCCTCGTCGCAGATGACCAGCTGCGGATACATCACCAGTGCGCGCGCAATGCCGATACGCTGGCGCTGCCCGCCGGAGAACGCGTGCGGGTACCGCCGCAGGAAGCTCAGGTTCAGCCCCGTGAGCTCTGCGATGCGCAGGACTTTTTTGTCCAGCTCCTCCTTCGGCAGATGAAAATTGGCCTTGAGCGGCTCACAGATAATGTCGTACACCGTCATGCGCGGGTCGAGCGAGGAATACGGGTCCTGAAAAATCATCTGGATATGACGGCGGAAGTCCTTGAGCGCTTCGCCCTTGAGGCTCAGATAATCGACCGTTTTGCCCTCGGGGGAGTGGAAAAGCACTTCGCCCGAGGTCGCAGGGATGCCGCGCACGATGCAGCGCCCGAGCGTCGTCTTGCCGCAGCCCGACTCGCCCACGATGCCCAGCGTCTGCCCGCGCCTGAGCGTGAAGGACACGTCGCTCACCGCGTGGACGACGAGCTTTTTGTTGATATAATCCTTGCAGAGGTTTTTTACCTCGAGAATGACGTCGTTATTCATACTGCGCACCTGCCTTCAGTTCCTCTTCGGTGAGCATGCAGCGCACATAATGCCCCTCGCCCACCTCGCGTACTGCCGCCGGCCCTGCGAGGCATTTCCCCTCCAGGCGCATCGGGCAGCGATCGTAGAAGCCGCACGTTTCCGGCAGATTGGTCGGCACGGGAACAGACCCCTCGATGGAAGCCAGGCGCGCCTTTGCCTCGCCGCCCGTTTTCGGCACGGAGCGCAGCAGGCCGATCGTATACGGGTGCTGCGGGCTGTGGAAGATCTCGCGCACCGGGCCGTACTCGACGATCTCGCCCAGATACATGACCGCGACGTTGTCACACATGGCGGCGACAGTGCCGAGGTCGTGCGTGATGAAGAGGATCGCCATGTGAAACTCCTGCTGCAGCGCCTTCATCAGCTCGAGGATCTGCGCCTGGATGGTCACGTCAAGGGCCGTGGTCGGCTCGTCGGCGATCAGCATGGCCGGGTTGCACGAGAGCGCCATCGCGATCAGCGCGCGCTGGAGCATGCCGCCGGAGAACTCGTGCGGGTATTGGTCGATGCGCTTTTCCGGGTTGGCGATGCCGACCTTTTCGAGCATCTGAATGGCCAGTTCGCGCGCCTGCTTTTTATCGCGCGTGCGGTGCAGGCGGATCATTTCGATCAGCTGGTTGCCGATGGTGTAGAGCGGGGAGAAGGCCGTCATCGGCTCCTGAAAGATCATGCTGATCCGCCCTCCGCGGATCGCGCGGATCTCCTTCGAGTCGCGCTTGAGTTTTAGAAGGTCCACCGGCTGACATCCGTCGTCGTAAAAGATGGCTTCGCCCGTGGCGGCGACGTTTTTGGCGTTGATGCCGAGGATCGCCTTGCTGGTGAGGCTTTTGCCGCAGCCGGATTCGCCGACGAGGCCGAGCGTCTCGCCGCGGCGGATGGAGAAATTGACGCCGCGCACGGCGTTCAATATGCCGCTGTCGACCTTGATGTTGACGCGAAGGTCCTTCACGTCGATGAGAATATCACTTTTCTGCGTGCACATACGGTTTGCCTCCTCCTTCTTATTTGTACGGGTCGGCGGCGTCGCGCAGGCCGTCGCCGAGGAAGTTGAAGGCGAGCACGGTCACGATGACGAAAAGCAGCGGGATGAGCTTCCACGCGTAGAGGGCGACGTTCTGGATCTCCTGCGCCTCCTGCAGAAGCACGCCCCAGCTGGTCGCCGGCGAGCGGATGCCGAGGCCGAGAAAGCTCATCGACGTCTCGCCGAGGATCATATTCGGGATGCCGAGCGTCATGTTGACGACCAGATAGCTTAAAAAGCCCGGTACAAGGTGGGTCGAAATGACCTTGATGTCGCTCACGCCCGCGATCTTCGCGGCCATGACGTAATCCTCATTTTTCAGGGACAGGAACTTGCTTCGCACCACGCGCGCCAGGTCCGTCCACGAGATGAAGGACAGGATGACCGTGATGTAGATGAACATCTGCGTCACCGGTACCTTCGGCGGGATCGCCGCGGACAGCGCCATCCACAGCGGCAGTGTCGGGAAAGAGCGGATGACCTCGATAATGCGCTGGATGATCGCGTCGATCATACCCCCGCAGTAGCCGGAGATGCTGCCGATGATCAGGCCCAGCACAAAGCTGATCGCCACGCCCACGAGCGGGATGGACAGCGAGATGCGGCTTCCCAGCGCGATGCGCGAGTAAATGTCGCGCCCCATGTTGTCCGTTCCAAAGAGGAACAGGCGCCCCGGCTCCTCGACCGTCATGAAGTGGAGGTTCATGCTCTTGCCGAAGACGGTGTATTCTTCCCCTTCGGAGAAGAAGCGGATGGGGTAAATGGCGCTCTCGTCGGCGGTAAAAATCTTGCGCATGGTCTCCGGGTCGCGCTCAGTCTTCAGTCCGTAAACGAAAGGACCGCGGAACGTACCGTCCTTATCAAAAAGATGGATGCGCGTGGGCGGGCAGTTCAGATACTGGCTGTCATAGGTCGTCAGCCCCTGCACGCCGAGGAAATCGGCGAAGATCGCCTGCAGATACAGCAGGATGAGCAGCACGAGGCTCACCATCGCGAGCTTGTGCTTTTTCAGCTTTTTGCCCATCAGCGACCACTGCGAGGCCATGTAGTAGCTCTCGTCGTGTTCCTTCTGCGGTTTGGAAAGGCCCATCTGCGAGGCCGCTTTTTTCAATGTTATCATTCTTTCACCTCACTTGCTCAGCCGTATGCGCGGATCGAGCCACGCAAGCAGGATGTCCGAGAGCAGCGTGCCGATGACCGTGAGAACCGCCATGAGAAGAAGCCAGCTGCCCGCCAGATACATGTCCTGATTGAGCAGCGCTTTTTGCAGCATCGGCCCTTGGGTCGGCAGGTTCATGACGATCGCGGAGATGGTCGAGCCGGTGAAAATGGTCGTCAGCGACCAGCCGATCGAGCTGGCGATGGGGTTGAGCGCCGCGCGCACGCAGTATTTCCAAAGGATCCTGCGTTCGGAAAGACCCTTGGCGCGGGCGGTGATGACATACTGCTGGTCGAGCTCGTCGAGCATCTGTCCGCGCATGATGCGGATCAGGCCGCAGGTGTTGGCCGTGCCGATGACGATGATGGGGATGATCATGTGCTTCATCATATCGGCAAACTTCGCCCACGACCAGGCCGCGTTCACGAATTCCTTTGAGAAAAGGCCCAGCAGTGGGTTGCCGAAAAACTTGAGCGAAAGGAACATCAGGATGATCGCCAGGAGGAAGTTCGGCGTCGCCATGCCGAGGAAGCCGATCGTCGTGGCGACGTAGTCGCCGATGGAGTACTGCTTGACGGCCGAATAGATGCCGATGGGGATGCTTACGATATAGGTAAAGAGCATCGTCGTGATCGACACCGCGAGCGTCGTCGGCATGCGCTCGGCGACAAGATACGTGACGGGGCGGCTGTACATGAACGAGTAGCCGAAGTCGCCCTTGAACAGGATGTTCGTGATCCATTTGTAATACTGCACATACCAGGGCTGATCGAGCCCGTAGTCCTTGCGCATCTGTTCGATCGTCTCCATGGTGAAGCTCTCGCCGCTTGCCTCCATGGAGGATATGTATGTCGTCATATAATCGCCCGGCGGCAGCTGGATGACCCAGAAAACGATGGCCGATATAATCAGCACCGTCGGGATCATGATCAAAATACGGCGCAGGATAAACTTTAGCATGCTGACTCCTCTCCTCCGGCCCTATCCGCCGGATTTACCGCATGCGCGGCAGGATGCGGGATACTGCGCGCTGTTGCGTAACTGAAAAGGCGGGCGGCCTACTTTGTATACCGCCCGCCCTTTATCGCTTCCTTTACTGTTCGATATAGAACTGGAAGGGTTTGCCGTTACCCCAGCTTCTGAATTCGTCGCAATAGATATAATTCTCGGGAACGTTCTTCATCGTGTTGCTCACCGCAAGCAGCTGCGGCGTACCGGAGACGAAGCCGATCATCCAGCGGTTTTTGTTGTGCAGCTTGATGATCTCGTCGCCATACTTGTTGATCTCCTCCGTGCTGGTGGAGGCGCTCAGCTTGGTCCAGAGGTTCATGATCTCAGCCACATCGCCTTCAGGCTTGACGCCCTCGGCGCCGCCTGTCGCGTTATAAAGGCCGTACATGCCAAACCACGGCGTGATGACGCGCAGCGGAACGAGCACATCCGGGCGCAGCGATACATTTACGATGCCGGGAGCCGATTCGAGGCAGACTTCAAGCTCATTGTTGTACTTCATATCGGTGAAATAGGTGTTGTCGACGGGCTTTGCGACCGTGCGCAGGCCGACCGCTTCAAAGTATTTCGTCAAAAGCTCGGAGAGCGCGGGCGCGTCGGTCAGGCCGTTGTTGTAGTGCATGGTGAGCGTCAGCTCAGAGCCGTCCTTATGCGTCCTGTACTCGTTTTTCGCATCGTACTTCAGGCCGATTTCGTCCAGAAGCTGGTTTGCGCGGGCGACATCGTATTCCGCCCATTGATCCTTCGCGCCTTCGACATAACCCTGCAGTCCCTCGGGAACAGCCGCGTTCTGCGGATCGGCCAGTCCGTCGTAGACGATCTCGGCGATTTCCGCGCGGTTGGCAGCGACGGAGAGCGCTTCGCGGAAGCGGATGTCCTGGAACAGCTCGCGCAGCTTTTCATCCTTGCAGGTCTGGTTGAGTTCGAGATCGGTGTTGCACCATTTCGGGGTGTTCCAAAGGTAAACCGAGTAGTTGCCGGCCGCTTCGCCCTCTTTCAGGACAGTGAAGTCGGAGAACTCGAGCTGCTGCAGCGAGTTGTCGCCTGCAAGCGTGTTCAGAAGCTTGTGGCTTGCATCCTCAACCTTGGTGCATACAACGCGATCGATATACGGCAGCTGGCTGCCGTTGCTGTCTGTTTTCCAGTAGTACGGATTGCGTTCCATTACAAATTGGGCGGAATTGGCGTCGTTTGTCGCCACCCATGCGTTGAGCGTCGGGATCTCGGGATACAGCCAGTAGTAATAGCCGTACTGCTTGTTGAGGGATTCGGCGTCGTTGAAGCCGCGCTTCTGCGCCTCTTCCAGCGCTTTTTCATCGCCGATGAATTCGGGAAGGATCGTCTTCATGAAATGCTCGGGCATGTAGAACCATTTGTTGTCGATGGCAAGCCGCTCGAGGAAGAGCGGGCTCGGATATTTGTGCGTGACCTTCACGGTGTAGTCGTCGATCTTTTCCACCGTGCACACGGCGCGCTCGCCTGTGGCGGGATCGGTCGAATAATAGCAGTCGTAAAGCTGCTTGCCGAAGGTCTCCTTCAGGAGCATGTGCTCCCAGTAAAAGATGACGTCGTCGGTGTTGAAGTCTTCCCCGTCGGACCACTTCATCCCCTCGCGGAAGTGGATGATGTACTCAGTGGCATTTTCGTTGACTTCATAGCTTTTCGCCACGTTCGGCTCAAGGCCCGAGCCGTCCGGCAGAAAGCGGAAGAGCGGCTCTTCCGTCAGCATGCCTGCGCTCCACTTGTCGTCTACGCCCATCCAGGTGTAGTTGAAGTCGCCGCCATAGACGCCGGTGCTCTCATATGTGTCGCTGACGAGGATGTCCTCTTCCTTCGGCATCCTGTCCTCGACCTTCGGAAGGGTGCCGGCAGCGACTTTTTCCGCGAGCATGGGTGCTTCCTTCAGGCCTTCCGGTTCAGCAGGGGGCGCAGGGGTCTCGGTCTGTGCGGGCTGTTCGGGCTGAGGCTCTTCGCTGCTTTTTTGCGCGCAGCCGGAGAGCAGTGCAAACAGCATGAGCACCGCAAGGGTCATTGCCAGGATACGCTTTGACATAAGTAGTTCCTCCCATACAATATATAAATTTACTGGTTCGGCTCGTCTCGCGCAGGCACAGGTCATTTGAAACGGGAATGCTGTGAATGCCCTGTGCTTTTTGGCATGAATCCTCTGCTCTGAAAAGGGGATAAAGCAAATATGCTGCAGTTTATTGTAAAAATTGCACAGTTATAGTACGTGTTATCTGATTGAATTGTTTATTTTTCTTCATTATACAGTGCCTGACAAGCGGGAGTAAATGGCATATTGTCGCCCTGGCTTGTGTTTATGTCCTTTGATTGTACTGGACATCTGCACAAAATAATTTTTAGATTGCAATTTATTTTGTGCCGATTGATGCTGCGTGTGAAGAAACGCCATATGGCTGGAGACGGGGAGAGGGTACCCGGAAGGCGCAGCCGCGCGCCTTGCATCGGGCGGCATGCATATGATACAATCCATGCAGGCGCCGGGCGGCGTGCACGGTTGCCTGCGTGAGGGAACCCGGTACCGAGGTGCTGCCCGCAGTCACGCCCGAAAGGTTCATGGCGTTCAGGCTGCGAACTGACGCATGCCCGGTGTATGCAGGGAGAACGCGGTGCTCAGCGGAGCGCTGCCCACGATGAGAACACATGATACACATTTTGAGGATCGGCGCCGGGGCCGAATTCACACTGGGCAATGCAGCCTCCGTCTGCCCAGAGTGTGTGGTATACGCTTTCCACTGCGCGGCGGATCTCTTCAGCGGAGCCATGCGGCAGAAGATGCTGCCGGTCGATTTCGCCCCAAAATGTTATTTTTCCCCGGTAGGGCGCGAGATTCTCCAACCCCATGCAAAAAATCTGCGAGTTGATCGCGTCAAGACCGAGGTCAATCAGCTTGGGGAGGATGCGCAAAATATTGCCGTCAGAATGCATAAAGATTTTTTTGCCGTTTGAGTGAGCAATTTCGATATAGTCGCGGTACATGGGCTGGAAGAAACGTTCCCACAGAACAGGGCTGATGAGCAGGTCGGTCTGCGCCCCCCAGTCATCCATAAAATTTAATGCGTCAACATTGGTTTTCGCCCATTTTGTCAGCAGCCGACAGTAGAAATCATGCATGCGTTCCATAAATGCAAGCATTTTTGGGGGTGGATCCATGAGATCCATATATAAGTTCGCGGTTCCGCGGATGAACTGAAGCCGCTCAAACGGCCGGGGACAGCAGCCGCTTAATAAAAAGAGCGCAGCTTTATCGGCACAGGAACGGTTGACCTGCTCGATATCAAAGTCGATCAATTCCTCCGGGATGTGAACGCTGCCTGCGTCAGACCAGTCATCAGCCGATACGATCGGGTGCTTGACCTCGCCGATGACGCCGCTGTGTATGTTGGTGAAGACGCAGCCCCATTCGTCGATAAATTCGCCGGGGTCATACTGTGCGCCGCGCGTGACCGGCGGGTGCGTGTATACGGTTTCGGGGCTGTCGATGTCCCAGGTAAAATCGTTTTTTAATTGCCTGAGCTGATCGGGATAATGTTGAGATGCCCACGGCAGATCCCACAGCTGCCGTGCAACACGGCCGTCCGTATTGCTCCATTCCAACGTGCGTAAAACAAGTTCCTTCGAAGTCATAACGCGCTTCCTCCGATAAAAGTATTGATAATGATAGTATAATGGCTGCAGACCTGTTGTGCATTTGAGAATGCACACAATACAATTTGAAAGGGAAAAGGGGATCGATCGGCGTGGTTGACTGGGTGGATGCATTCTGCTGGCTGGAACACAGGAAGATTCTTACTTCTGAGCAGAGCGGGATAGCGGCCCTGCGCACCTTTGGCGTGTGCTCTGCCAACCGGGCGGGAACCCCCTTGGAGGCGCATATTCATAAAGGGTGTCTGGAGATTGTGTTTTTGGTCCGGGGCTTTCAGGTGTATGAGGTTGAAAACAGACGGTTTTCCCTGTCCGGGGCGGATATTTTTGTTACATATCCGGATGAAGCGCACAGTTCCGGCGGTTGTCCGGAAGGGAACTGCAGGCTCATATGGATGCAGATTGACTTATCCGAACATATGCCGTTTTTTGGCCTCGATGACCCGCATGCTGACGAACTGCGGGGCGCGCTGCGGCGTCTCCCGCATTTGTTTGCCGGAGAGGATTCTGTGAACAGAGCGCTGTATGAAGCCTTCACCGCTCTCTCAAGCGGGGATGAGATGATGCGCGAATGGGCGCGGCAAACACTTGTATGCTGCCTCTATCGCGTGGTGGTGCTGGCACGCCGGCCGGCTGCGCGCGGGCCTGAGAAAATCGAGTCGGCCGTCAGATACATTCAGGCGCATTTGACGCAGCCGTTTACCCTGGAACAGGTAGCGGCACACTGCGGAATGTCGCTGTCATGGTTTAAAACGTGCTTTCAAAGAGAAGTCGGAACGCCGCCGCGTGATTATATTAATTACTGCAAAGTTGAGCAGGCGCAGAGGCTTTTGGAACAGGGAAAAGGTGTGACTGAAACGGCTTTTACACTGGGGTTTGCGGCGTCGGATTATTTTTCTGTGATTTTTAAGAAGTACACAGGAAAAACGCCTACACAGTATAGAAAAGAATGCGCAGAGAGGAACAAGCGGCTTGACAGGCGTGCGAAATAAGCGTATAATAACTGTCAAAATCAAATACATTTATCAGATTTTATCAAGAGACGGGTGAGAGAATCAGCTCAATGAACCCGCGCCAACCTGCCGTGCGGCAAGGTGGCTCTGCTGATATCGATAAAGG